>JAGLPR010000222.1 GCA_023137255.1 Bacteroidales bacterium
CAAAAACAGATTCTCGAAGAGACCTTTGAAAGCTGGCGTGGCAATATCGAGCAGATCGATGATGTTTGCGTCATAGGAATCAGGATTTAAATAAAATTAAACCATGAAAATGAAACATTCAATTTACCCATTAGTTGTTGCAATTTTACTGTCCGTAGTTAGCTGCAAACCAGAAGTGAAACTGACGCCTGACGAGGCCAGGGAGATAGCAAGTGAAGCCTATGTATACGGGTTTCCCATGGTGGTCAACTACAAAACCATGTATCTCTATTCTATTGACGAAAACTCCCCTGAATACAAGGGACCATTCAATGAACTTACATGCGAGGCCAGGCTGTTTACACCTGAAGATAAGGCAGTTGTTACGCCCAATTCCGATACCCCTTACTGCATGTTCTGGGTGGATATCAGGAATGAACCCAGGGTACTTTCATTGCCTGAGATGGAGCCAGAACGGTTTTACCATTTTCAACTGATCGACCTTTATACCCATAATTATGCTTACCTGGGGACATTAACCACTGGCAATAAGGAAGGAAAATATATCATTGCAAGTCAATCGTGGGAAGGGAAAAAACCAGAGGATATTGAACAGGTAATTCGCTGCGAGACGGACCTCTTTTTTGTGGTAGTGCGCACCCAGATGATGAATGCGCAGGACCTGGAAAATGTGAAACAGATCCAGGGGGAATACCAGCTGGAACCATTAAGCGCTTATCTTGGGACAGAAGCCCCGGAAGTCAGTCCGGCAATTGATTTTCCTGTATGGAATGAGGGAGACCAGTTTACCTATGCTTCATTGGAATACCTGGATGTAATGCTGGGCTTTCTGGAGCCGGCTGCAGAAGAGATTGAGATTATGAAGCGGTTTGCCAGGCTGGGTATAGGAACTGAGCAGGGCTTTGACATTACACGCTTTGATGAGGAGGTTCAGAAAGCCATCGAAGAAGGTGTGCAGGACGGTTTCAAGGAGATTGAAGGTTTTGTCAGCTCCAATGTGGGAGACCCATTGGTGAGTGCAAAAATTTTTGGGACACGGGAGTTCCTGAAAAACAGCGCCAGAGAAAATTACCAGATGGACGAATTCTACACTTTGAGGGCAGTTGCTGCACACATGGGATTGTATGGGAATTCCGGAGCTGAAGCCATCTATCCCACCTATTTGACGGATGCAGAAGGGATTCCTCTCAATGGTGCTGAGAATATGTATACAGTTACCTTTCAACAGGATGAGCTACCCCCGGTCAGGGCATTCTGGTCTCTCACCATGTACGATGGTCAAACCCAGCTCTTTATTCATAATTCACTTAATAGATATCTGCTGAACTCCTCCATGAAGGATTATTATGTGTATGGAGATGATGGATCGCTGACCCTCTATATTCAAAAGGATTCACCTGGAACTGAACTGGAATCAAACTGGTTACCGGCACCTGACGGACCCTTTTATTCTGTAATGAGACTGTATGGACCCGAGGAGGCAGCACTCCAGGGAGAATGGGTCAATCCTCCCATGGTTAAATCTAAATAGTCCATTATACGTGATGCCCTCGGTAGAAAAATCAGAATAAAGCCCATGAATAAGAAATCTGAAAAGGAAGAAAAATCCTGTTCCCGGCGTGAGTTTATTAAGGTAGGTGGGGCTGTGTCTGCAGGGCTCCAGGTAGGAGCAGTGGCAGGAGCGGGTATTGCAGCAGGCAGGGATCCGTCCACCCATACCGGCTGGCAACACCTGGGCGACAATACACAGTTTGTGGACCGGTCCAAATTGATTCGAAAGGGTCCCGCTTACGAAATTTCAAGAGAGACCTTAAGGCCCGAGTTGCATGAGTCTCCTTTTGGACGCCAGAGGCTGATTATGCAGGATATGAGGCAGTACAGGGAGATGATCCGCTCATTCGATGCCGGGGAAGAGAGACAGCAGGGCATGGGAAACAGGGAGCCTTTGCCGCAGGGAGAAACCGCACCTGAAACCACGGGAGGAGTAAGACCTGCAGAGGCGGAGACCAGCTTTCCACCAATGGAGGCATTTAAAGAGCCCATGCTCAGCTGGTACAGGGATCGACCTGATCTTTACGAACTTGATAGGGTGAGGGTGGAGGAGATCATGCCCAAAAAACGGCAGGACGAGAAGACATATGGAGAATATTATACCCTGATCAATGCCTGGTCAGATTCATGGAATACCAGTGAACCCATAAAAGAGCCCCCTGAAGAATCGGATTTTAAAATTGGGGGCCGTCGAAAAATCGGGGAACCTATGCCATTTAAAAGTCCGGCCCATGCAGCAAAGCTGGTAAAAAAGGCAGCACATCATTTTGGTGCCACCATGGTGGGGATCACCACCATAGAACCCGATTGGTGTTATAACTATAATTTGCGTGGATCTGAAAACCGGGGGAGCTATGAAGTTCCCAAACATTGGAAGTTTGTCATTGCATTTGGCGTTCCCCATCAGTGGGAGCAGGTAAACTCCAATCCCAACAGCGGAACCAGCTCCGATGCCTATTCCAGGTCTTCTATTGCAGCAAGACGCTTGGAAATTTTTATCAAATCCTTGGGTTACCCGGCCAGGCGCCACTCTCCCATGGATGGCTACGACCTGATTGCCGTTCCCTACCTGGTTAAGGCCGGACTTGGCGAGCAGGGCAGGCACGGCATTGTGGTCACCCCGGAAACCGGGTCCAATTTTAGGGCGGCCTTTGTGACCACCAGCCTGGAGATGGAGATTGACCAAAGCATCGATTTCGGAGTGAAGGAGTTTTGTGAACATTGCCAGATCTGCGCCGATATTTGTCCCTCGGGATCCATCAGCAAGGCCGAAAACAATGATGAAATGAACACCAGGGGCTACAGGCACTGGGAGATCAACCAGACCTCCTGCTATAACTTCTGGATGCAAAGCATGGGAGGCATGGGATGCAGGCTCTGCCTGATCGCCTGTCCCTTCAGCCGGAAAAGCAACTGGGTGCACTCGCTGGCCAGGAAACTGGATACCCATGACCCTACCGGGCTGGTGGATAACGGGCTCACCATGATGCAGAAAAATCTGTTTGATACTCCCGAGGCCCATGAGTACCTTCCCCAGCCGGATGGACGGTTTGCCAACTTCAGGGAGCCGCCTGAGTGGCTTCAGGTGAAAAACTATCTGGATATAAATGTTACCGACCCAAGCACAGGAGATTAAACCATGATTACTAACCTTGTTATATTCGCTTTTATTGTCGGATTACTTACCGGTGCAGTGGTGGTGGGTGCAGTCACCTGGGCAAAGGAGCTGGGACTGAAAATGACCTGGTGGAAGTGGTTGTTATCGGCTCTCTGGTATCTGATGATGCTGTTCTTGTTGTTTGCCGCCTTCACTTTCATTGGAGAGGGCGAACCGGCTGCGGGATGGAAGACCCTTGGCATTTCGGTAGTTCTCCTGGTAATCCTGGGAGCCGGACTGGCACGGGTCCTCAAATCGAAATAAATATCTTTTCCAACCTTTTTCATAAAGTTGCGTCCTTAGGTTGAGCTTACATGGAGGAGACAATCAATATCAATAGAAGGGTGATTGAAAGATGCCTCGAAGGAGATATTAAGGCTCAGTTCCAGCTCTATAAGCAATACTCTAAGGCTATGTATAACGTTGCAAGCAGATTTCTGAATAATAAAATGGATGCGGAAGACATTCTGCAGGAATCTTTTGTTACTGCATTCAATCGTTTGGGAGAGTTGCAAAACAGGGATGCATTCGGGAGTTGGCTTAAGCGGATTGTCATCAACAACTGTATCAGTCTTCAGAGGAAACGAAAGATTCAGTTTGAAGAGATTGATGAACAGAGGCACGGGGAAGCGGTTGATGCGGATGAGGGCATGCCTGAAGTAGATCCGGCTATGGTACACCGGGCTATCAAGGAGTTGCCGGCAAAAGGCCGGACTGTACTTGTACTGCGTGCACTGGAAGGATATAGCCATAAGGAGATTGCTGAAACACTTGATATTACGGTATCCACAAGTAAAACTCAATACAGCAGGGCACTGGCCCTCTTAAACGAAAAATTAAAGGGGAAGGTGTATGTCGACTGAACTTGAAAAATATTTAATAGTGCAGAGAGAGGCGATGGATGTGGAATCGCCCGACGACCAGGGGATCTGGGAGGGGATCAGGAAGGACCTTCATCTGGCCGATGCCCGTACAGAGAAGAAACGGATTCTGATCAGGATTCGGAACATCGCTGCCGTGGTCATCATCGTTTTGAGTGTGGGATATATGATTAATGACCTTTTGGTTGAGCGCTGGTCAGGTGGTGAGCTTACCCTGGCAGATATCGATCGCGAACTTGGAGAAAAGGAGAATGAGTATCGGGCGCTGGTTAGCTTTAAGCTGGAGGAAGTGGGGTCCTTTAATCATGTGGACAATTTGATTATTGCTGAACTGTTCGAGGAGATTCAGAAGCTCGATATCATCTATGAACAGACCCTGAAGGATCTGGGTGAACTGGGTTACAATGAGCAGGTCATCCATACGATTTTCGACACCTATGAGAAAAAGATCTACCTGCTCGAACTGATTATCCTTGAAAATAATAAAATCAGAAATTATGAAACCGATGAAAACCTATTTCTATAGCGCAGTTGTAATCTCCCTGTTTCTGGTGATGGGATCCGATGCGTTCGGACAGGGTAAGAAAGTAGAGAAAACCTACCAGTGGAAATACAATGTGGATGAACACGTGAAATTCACATTTAACAATTATGATTGTGATTTAATCATTCATACCTGGGACAAGCCGGAGATCGGTTATGAGATGTCGGTGGATGCTACCCTGAGTTCGGAGGAAGAAGCCGGCAAGCTGGATGGTTTCATTGAAAACCTGGAATTTTCTCACTCCACCGGCAGAGTCGAATTTGACAACCGTTTCTGGACAAGCAAAAAGGTGGTTATGGGCAGAAAAACCATCACTCTGAAAGGGGAAGGAAAACTCCGGTTCAGTGAATTCAAGATGAAGGGGGAGATGTGGATCCCTGAAAACTGTCTCCTCGAACTCCGGTCAAAATATTCGGAGATAAGCCTGGAGGATATCAATGGACGGCTCAGCCTTGATCTGTACAACGATAAACTGTATGGTGGAACTGTGAATAGTCCTCTTAGTATTAAGGCAAAATACAGCACTCTGGAGTTTAAAAATGTGAAAGACATTGAAGCCGATCTTTACAATACCAATATTGAAACCGGCGACATAGGTGACCTGGTGGTTGTCTCAAAGTATTCAGATTTCCGGACCGGGAATACAGGGAAGGTGAATATCAATGCTTACAACGATAAGTACTCCTTTGATAACACCGGCGACATCAAATTCATTGATAAATACTCCGATCTAAATGCCAAAATAGTTGGGCACATCCAGCTGGACTGCTACAGCAGTACAGTAAATCTAATTTCTGCCGAAGATATAGAGCTGAAGTCAAAATATGGGAAATATGACATTGAAGGAGCCCGCAACCTGAACATCTCAACTGCCTATAGCGACAATTTTAAGATTGGTTCCCTGCATTCACTGAATATCAATGAATCAAAATACTGTGTCTATAAGGTGAACCATCTGGAAAGTTCCCTCCTACTGAAAGATGGTTATTCGGATAAGTTCTTTGTAACAAAAACAGGCGACTTTAAAGGGGCGAAGGTAAATGGAAAGTACATCGATGTGGAGATGGCCCTGGACAAGAATCTCAGCTACAGATTCAAGGCAAATGTGAAATATCCCAAGTTCGAAATCAATGAGGAGGCCATGAATGTGAGAGTAAAGATCAAAGAGGGCTCAGAACTCCAGATGGAGGCCATCAGGGGCGATGAATCAGAAGGAATGCCGGCCTTCTTTGTCAATGGTTATGAAATGGCGATCACCCTTACTGAAAACCTTTAAAGCCCGGAGGAGTTCCTAAAACCGGAGTGAGAGACAGCTCAGTCCGCCATCCAGTTTTTGGAATTCAGATACATCCAGGGAGAGGGTATGGTACCCTGCCTGTTCAATTTTCTCACGGGTGTTAGGAAATCCGGCAGGGACCAGTACGGTGGAGTTGACCCATAAGGAGTTGGCGGCATAGGATTCATCGGGATCAACTTCTATCCTGTGAAAGCTATTGAAAGCAGGATGATGGATGAATTCTCCGGTGACCAGGAGCTTGTTCTGCTCCAGGTATGAAAGTCCACTTTTCAGGTGAAGCATTTTTTGCAGAGGGACTTTTGAACCAGTCATTCCGTATTTTTCCAAAATCCCAATCAGCTGTTCAGCGCCCTCAACATTGGTGCGTTCTGAGATCCCGATGTAGAAATGTTGTCCCACCATCATCACATCGCCGGCATCCAGGATTCCGGGTGTCTTAATGGATTCTACCTGCTTGTAGTAAGTTTGAAGAACCGGCTTCATTTCCAGCTTTTCACGGTTCCTGGAAGGAGCACCCGGATTTGTGATAATGGCACAATGGGGGGTGCATAGGGCCACATCCTCCACAAAAGTGGAATCGGGGAACCTGGAGTCCGCTTCAAGCACTTTTACTTCCAGGCCACAGTTCCGGAGTGCATCCACATATCTTGCATGCTGATCCATTGCTTTGCTGTAATCAGGCTTTCCCAGCGTAACCGAGCTGAGCCCGTTAATCATCTCCGGGCAGGGTGTACGAACAATAGCGTTTTTGAACATAGTGTAATCAGAAAGCTGATTTGCATACAAATGTTGGCATAATTATCCTGATTTCATTATTTGCGCATAACCAGTTTTTTATATCTTACCAAATCATTTCACTCAACCAAATCCAACATAAAAACCACACGAATAAGATTTACCAGGAATAGCGGAGCTGCTGTAGCATCAGCTGCTTTGTTGAGCCAGGTGCCCCTAAATATGTTTGCTGCAGGTCTTGCAGGAGAGAAGCGGTCTTTTGGCTTCCAGGTATGGACCATACGTAAAGAATTGATCAGTGATTTAGCCGGTACCCTGAAGAAGATGGCAGCAATGGGCTACACAGAAGTGGAGATGTGCTCTCCTTTGGGCTACTCCATGGCGGGTTTCAAACCCCAGGATTACTTCAGGAATTATCCCGGACGTTTTATCTCAGCCCACCTGGCCGACTACTCTACTAAACTGGAGAAGCAGGTACCGATCGGACAGGGAATCGTCGATTGGGAGGATCTGTTCGAAGCCGCAAAAACAGGCGGAGTGAAGAATTACTTTGTGGAGATGGATCCTGAAACCTTTGAAAAGAGTGCCAAGTTCCTGTTAGGCTGACAATAGGAAATAACAGCCCGGTTTCTTAACTTGATCATAGAAATCTGATCAATGAATCCAAGGATCTGTATCCCATTCCTGGCTCTGCTTGTTTGCACATTTGAAATGAGCGGACAGGTCGATTCTTCAGATCCGGTCCTCTATCCCGGAGGTATTTCATTGCGGTATGGTATTGGCTCCTACGCCCTGAGGGATCAATACATCTCCCCCGAAAGTTATACCGGGGTGCTTCCAACGTATGCCTTGGAGTGGACCCGTTCCCATGAGAGATATGTTTACTCCCTTGGATTTGGATTCGGTCAGTCTGATGACTTCAGAAACAACAATGTCACATCGGAAGTATTGAGTTTCAAGCTTAGCCAGGGTTTTCACTATTCCCTGAAGCCGGTAAGCCTGTTTCAAAGGGAGCTGGGGCTCTGGATCGGGCCCACCACAGATATCTTCTATTTTGAAAACAATCCGGATATTGCGGTTTCAGGATTTGATTACACCAATTCCTTTGTCACTCTAATTTCCCTGGGATTCAGGGGAGATGCGATATATCCACTATCTGAAAGAATGGCCATTAAATCATCCCTTCAACTCACCCTGATCTCCCTTGGCCTGCGTTCAGTCGATAGTGAAGAAGAGGATGATGCATTGGCGAAACTGCTTACCCCGGCTTCGGGCTTAAATGCCTCCTGGCACCTGGGAATGGACTTTGAACTTGTCGAATGGCTGTCCTTTGGAGTGGCCTACAGGTTTGTGCTCACCCGGGTAACGGCCTGGGATGACCTCCTGGTGGCAGGCAATGGTGCCTGGGCCACATTACAGTTCAGGTTTTGAAACAAAGGATGAAGATTTGGAGTTACATAAAATTGATGATTCTGGCAGCTCTGCTAAGCGGTTGTGAGTCCCTCATTTTGAAGCCGGCCGAAACAAATCTTCATAAGGAAGATTTTGAAGCGGTATGGAGCAGGATAAACGACGTTTACCCGTTCCTCGATTTCAAGGAGCTGGATTGGGATTCAGTATATAACATTTATGCCCCAAGGTTTGAAGTTGCAAGGGGCGATGAATTTTACCATGTTTTTCATGAACTCCTTGCTGTACTGAAGGATGGCCACACCTGGTATACCACCAATGGAGGGGGCAAGATCTATCCCTTTTATCCAGAGAGGCATTTCCGCGACCGGCACGGGTACAACCCCTTTGTGGTCAGATCCTACTTTGAGTCTGAATTGATCGTAACCGATAGTAAAGTGGCCGAGTATGGCATATTGCCAGGAAATATTGGCTATCTATTTATTTCAGGGTTTCAGGAGAACTACCTGATCGATGAGTTTCCGGGTATCCTCGATTTCCTGAAGGAGACCGATGGTTTGATAATGGATATACGTCAGAAGCAGGGAGGTTCCTATCAGAATGTGGAAGCAGTGGTGACCAGGTTTATGAGTGAACCCATGGAGAGGCCACCAATCTACCTGCTTGGAGAGTTTATAGATATTCCTCCTTTTGAGCCGGCCGGACCTTTTACCTATTCAAATCCGGTAGTGGTGCTGATAAACGGATCTACTTTCAGTGCAGGAGAATTAACCACCGAGATCATGAAACAACTTCCACAGGTAACTGTTATAGGTGATACTACAGGTGGCGGAGGTGTAGTGTCTTCGGGGGGAATGCCCGAGCATGTGGGGGAATTTACACTGCCCAGTGGTAAACAAATCTATATCGGAACTGGTTATTTTGAAAGGTACGACGGGGAGATGTTTGAATGGAACGGCGTACCCCCTGATATCCGTATTCCACAGACCGGGGAGGAGACAGATAAGGGAATGGATAAGCAACTGGAGTTTGCCATGGATTGGATAAAACAAGAGACAATTTCACTTTGAAAAGATACGGTTATGAAGCATTCATATAGAGTTATGTTCAGGTCACTGACCTTCGTGTTGACCATGGTTCTTTTATGGAGCTGTGTTCAGCCATCCGATACCGTTCAGGAAACCCTGACGTCGTTGGACAAAGAGATTAAAGAGATCCGTCCGGGCATTCTGGAGGGGTATCTTCCCCACGAAAAAATGCCCAATAGTCTTCTGCTTGTTTCACCGCCACCTGAAGAAGGTTCAGCAGCCCTGGAGCTTGATATGGAGATAGCCACCAAATTCGTGGCCATGGAAGATGAAGCCAGGAAAGAGCAGGCTGTTAAAGATGCGATTCTCCATTTCCCCGAAGCTGCCGAAGCTTTCAACATGGTGCTTGACATAAATATATCCGAAGAGAACACCCCCCATGTCTATATGATCCTTCGAAGGACCCTGGCCGATGCCGGATTATCTACTTATGCAGCAAAAGACCACTACCAGCGGGCACGACCCTTTATGATCAACGGCAGTCCTACCTGCACACCGGAGGAGGAGGAGTATCTTCGGGAAGATGGTTCTTACCCTTCCGGTCATACCGCCATCGGATGGGCATGGGCACTGATTCTGACCGAACTTTTCCCGGATCAGGCCGATGTGATCCTGGAGCGGGGAAAGCAGTTTGGGATCAGTCGTAACGTATGTAATGTGCACTGGCACAGCGATGTGATTGCGGGACGCATGATGGGTGCTGCTGCCGTTGCCAGGCTGCATGCCAAC
>JAGLPR010000223.1 GCA_023137255.1 Bacteroidales bacterium
TCCCTTCTCAAACATGGGGTTCGAGAAGCAAACTGAACCTGGCTGTCTCCGAAGACGGAATCATCTGGAGTGCAGCAGCCTCCCTGGAAAATGATCCGGATCCGGACTCTGAATACTCATATCCTGCAGTGATTCAGACCAGTGATGGGATGATCCATATCACCTACACCTGGAACAGAACAGTGATCAAGCATGTCGTGGTTGATCCATCCAGGATTGAACCTAAAACCATTGTAGATGGTGCATGGCCCGAATAATAAAATTTTCACAGATGATAAATAGAACCAATTTCCTTTTCGTTGCCGTAGTCTTAGGCCTGGGTTGGGCTATGCGAGGCCATTTCGGACATGAATGGGGTGCATCCTGGGCCGGTGCCATGGGTGCTTTGGCTGTATTGCTTGTTTCAAAAAGAAAAGACTGGGCACTCAGAGCACCAGCATTAGCTGCCCTTGGAGCCATTGGTTGGGGGGCCGGAGGCATGATGAGCTATGGGATCGTGATCGGCTATTGCCGTTCCATTTCCTTTGTAAATTCGTTTTACGGTTATGTGATGCTTGCAGTCATCGGTGGCCTCTATGGTTTCATCGGGGGCGGACTGTTTGGTCTTGGACTTGAATCAAGCAAAGAGAACAGACCAAAATGGCCGGGTCTGATCGTAGAGATGTTTGCAGGAGGCTTTCTGGTATGGGGACTTCTGATTTACCAGATGGAATGGTTGATGACCCCTCCACGCTCCGAGCTATGGGCCGGATGCCTGGGGGCAGCCCTTGCACTGGCCTGGTTTCTGTATCGCAATAATTTCAAAAGGGCTATTAGAGTGGCATCTTATGCTGCACTGGGAGCAGGCTTTGGATTTACCTTTGGAAACTTCATTCAAACGCTTGGGAGTTCAACTGAACTTCAATACAACTGGTGGAATGTCATGGAATTTACACTTGGCTTTTTTGGCGGATTGGGAATGATCTATGCGGTTCTTACCCGTGAATGGCCAGAGTCTGTGAAGCCATCCAAAACAGGGAACTGGATAGCTATCATATTCCTGTTTGCATTTATCCCTGCCACCAATTATTTCAATGGTTTTTCGACCGAAAGACTTTTAAGTTTGGCCGAGAACCTGAACATTGCAGATGCTGCTCAATTTGCCTCCCGTCAACTCCTGGTTGCCGGGATTTCCATACCCATCCTGGCATTGCTGGCAATACTTATTTGGAAACATTACTCTTCGAAAGAGGAGCAACTGATAAAGTTTGGCCTTCCGGTAATGCTCCTTATCACAACCCTTCATTATAATTTGTTTGCTTACCTCAGATTGGGCACCTTTTCCAGGCCTTTCAGTTTCCTGCATTCAGATACACTATACGTGTTTATTGTTGCATTGATTTTTTCGGTCTGGTATTTTGTTCTGCGAAAGACAAATGATTTTCCAGGGAAAAACGGAAGCGATGAAACATGGAAACGATGGATTTTCATTCTAATCACACTTCTGATCGTATTTGTTGTTGTCACGATTGTATCTATTAATATTCATCCTGAGATGCCCGGTGCTCATGACAGGTTTTAACAGAATCATCTCAATTATTTATATAAGTGCTGTAATCTGTTTAAGCTGCAACCCAGCTGAAGCTCAAACAGCTTCGATGGATTTAAGCAGGCTCCAGCTAAGGAGTGAATATATGTTTCCATTCCAGGACCTTCATGTACACAGCAGTTCCATTGTTGAACTACCCAATGGTGATCTTATGGCCTGCTGGTTTGAAGGATCAGGAGAGCGTACAGCCAATGATGTTTCAGTGAAGGGAGCCAGATTAAGAAAAGGAGCATCTGAGTGGAGTCAAACATTTATTCTCGCAGATACACCGGGCCATCCCGATTGCAATCCGATTCTGTTTATTGATAAAGATAATCGCCTGCATCTATTCTGGATTGTGGTGCAGGCCAATCGATGGGAGACCTCTATCCTGAAATCAAGGGTCTCTTCCAATTATCAAAAAAGCGGCCCGCCTGTTTGGGAGTGGCAGGATGTAATTTTACTGAAACCAGGTGAGGAGTTTGTTGAGACAATCAAAAACAGGTTCCGTGAAGCAAATACCCAGGGACTTGCCTGGGCGGAATATGCCCCACAATATGAAAAAATGATTATGGATGCTGCCACGGATCCGAAAAAAAGGGAAACCGGATGGATGACCCGGACCCATCCCCTTCAGCTCCAAGATGGAAGAATTCTACTGCCATTATATTCCGACGGATATAACCTCTCACTGATCGCTATATCTGACGATAGCGGTAAATCCTGGCAACCGAGCCTTCCCATTGTGGGGCGTGGAAATGTACAACCCAGTCTGGTTCAGAAAAAGAACGGGAATCTTGTTGCGTTTATGCGCGATAATGGAGACGAGCCAGGCAGGGTGATGAAAAGTGTCTCCAAAGACAATGGATTTGACTGGAGCATTGCTGAAAAGAGCTCTACTATAAATCCGGGTACAAGTGTAGAAGCTATTTCGCTTGATAATGGCGATTGGATTTTAGTCTACAATGATATTGAGAATGGCAGGCACAGCCTGGCTGTGAGTCTTTCGGAGGATGAGGGAGAGACGTGGAAATGGACACGCCATCTTGAAAAAATGGGGCCTGGAGAAGGCTCTTTCTCCTACCCTTCTGTCATTCAAGCCAAAGACGGTATAATTCATATCACGTACTCATTCCATCTCAATAAGGATAAAACAATCAAGCACGTTGCCTTTTCGTCTGACTGGCTAAAAGAAAACAGATAAAGCGTGTTTGGGATTTGCACAAGATTATCTGAAATCGGCATGTTAACCAGGTTCTATAGGCTTTTCTTACAAACACTGCTTGCAGGAATGATCTTACTGGCAGGATGTAATGATCCTGATATCCCTACGGAACAAGTTTATTATGAAGATGATGGAATGCTGGTCGTAGATGGTAAACGCACCTTTATAATTGGTTCATACCATCATCCCAAAACCAGCCGGCCCTTTAATGAACTGGCAAAACACGGCTATAACTATACAAGGGTGGAAGCTGACCAGTCAGCACTTGATTCAGCCCACGCCCATCACATCATGACCTGGATGGTCATCGGTTCCATTCAAACAGATAATGAATCTGCAGACCGGGAACGAATCGGACAGCTGGTAAACAGGTTCAAAAATCATCCCTCACTGCTTTGCTGGGAAATGGAAGATGAACCTGCGTTCACATGGAATTCAGCTGATCCACGTGTAAAACCGGAGCCCCTGATTGAGACTTATCAACTGATAAAACAGGAAGATCCGGATCATCTGGTAATAACAAATCATGGTCCGGTAAACCTTATTTCAACGCTCGCAAAATACAATGGGTCCACAGATATTGTAGCCTGTGATGTGTACCCTGTCATCCCGCAGGGTATAAAACCAACTTATGCTCTATACCCGGATGGTCTGCAGGGTGACCTGCTAAACCCTTACATCAGTCAGGTAGGCGAGTACTCCGATAAAATGAAACAGGTTGTGGAGAATTCCAAACCGGTCTTTATGGTGTTGCAGGCATTCTCCTGGGAGATGCTTAAGAAAGAGGAAGAAAGAGATACCTCAATGATCCTCTATCCCAGCCATAAAGAGTCGAGGTTTATGGCTTACAGTGCGATCGTCCATGGTGCTACCGGCATCCTTTATTGGGGTAGTAACTATACACCTCAGCCATCACCTTTTATGGACGATCTTAATAAAGTATGCTCCGAACTCGCCGGGATGCAGGAGATCCTGGCTACCAGGAGTGTTGAATTATATATCACAAAAGAGTATCACGAACTGGGGTATTCAATTGATACAGGGATAGAGACCCTTGCTAAGCGAGTCAATGATCAATACTATCTCATCACTGTCAACTCTGATAAAAATCGTGTGAAAGTCAGTTTGTCCGGACTTGATCAGTTTGAAAAAGCCATTGTGCTGAATGAAGAACGGACAGTAGTCATTAATGAAGGTAAGCTGACTGATTCTTTTGAACCTTTTGATGTTCATATTTATAAACTGCGTAACTGATTGAAAAATGAAACTTCTGCATAAATCCATCTTTGTTCTCATTGCAAATTTTGTTTTCCTGTTTGCACTATACGCTTCGTCCATTGAAGCCAATGTTGCGGTAACAAAACTTACGCCACCACTTGAGCTGGGCTATACACTGGGAGGATATGGTGCACGTATGAGCAAGCCGGCAGAGGGAATACATGATGATATCTGGGCAAAGGCTCTGGTACTGAATGATGGCGGTAAGAAATACGCCATTGTCACACTGGATATCCTGGGATTGCCACCAAATGTCAAACCCCAGGTC
>JAGLPR010000224.1 GCA_023137255.1 Bacteroidales bacterium
GCAATGATGATTACCCAGAACCACTTTTCAGCGGTCAGCAGACTGCCCAGTCCGAAACGGAACAGAAGTGTGTAAACCAGCAGTAGTAGTGCATATAGCAGTAGGTTGCGAGATACTATTTTCATGGCATTTTTTTTATAGTGATGGACTAATTCATTAACAGCTTCCTGAGTGGCTCTTCAAAAAAGAGGAGGATATTTCGCTCCACAAAAGAGTGAAGAAGAGACTCACCCAGGGGCGTCAGGTGGTAATATTTACGGTCTGGACCTTTGTGACCTTTCCCGGAGCTGAAATCGACCATTTTAAGGTGGTAAAACTTGCGTAGTGTACGGTAGAGACTCTGCTCTTCGGCACGGATGGTGCCTAAGGAAAAGCGTTCGATCGATTCCTGCAGCCCTGAGACATATTTGGGTCCCTCCTTCAAAGAGAGGAAGATCCAGAGAGTCAGCTGACCCTTCTTGTAGGTTTCCTCCCATGCCCCGAGGAGTTCATCGTGCAATTTGTCGTCCGTTGTCATATTGATCAATTGGAATTAAACAAGATGTATAGTACAAATGTAATACTAATTTTGAATATTAGTCAAGTATTAGGTTCGTTTTTCTTGGGAATATAGCTTAAGAGTTAGAAATTCAGAGCCTTACAGAATCCACTTTTTCTTACTGGTGGTGAAGTCAAGCACCCTTATCCCGAGATGTTTTCCCAGCCTGAGTGCTTCTTCCACCATATTCTCAAGGGAGCCTCTGCAGATGCTGATATACCGTTCATCGCCCTCCACTACCAGGTTTACTTTAAAGGCTTTTGCCCCCTGTTTATCCTGGGGAACCACAATCGGTGAAGGAGCGGTTCGCCTGCTGCTCAGGTTGATCCTGACGATGGTCACATACGAAGGGGTAGAGAGTGGTTCCCAGCGGCCAATTTTCAAACTCAGGAAACGGTCATACTTCAGGTATCTCTTTTTAACGGCATCGATCAGTACCCCCTGGTAGGAGAATACCAGCAAGGCGCCAACCAGGAAGGTGATCGTTGCACCTATGTATTCGGCATAGATCAGAAAAATCAGTGTTATCAGGGCCATCAGTGGGGTAAACATCCTGAAATTGTACTTTTCGTACCTGTAGATTGTGGCGGGATCCATGGCTAACAAGTTAACAAACTTTGCTTTATATTTAGGCTTATAATAAATCCTTTACCATGGCAAAACATGTTCCCAGCATATTCAATGATGTGGTGGGTCCTGTGATGCGGGGGCCCTCCAGCTCCCACAGTGCTGCTGCCCTGAGAATCGGCAGGATGTGTCGCGACCTGATGGGTGATGATCCGGGGAAAGTAGTGGTTCGCTATGACAGGCAGGATGCCCTCGCTACCACACATGAGAGTCAGGGTTCGGACATGGGAATGAAGGGTGGAATACTTGGATTTGAGGCGGATGATCCACAGCTGTTGAATCTGGAGGAGCACCTTGAAAATAGCGGCATTGTAATCCGGTTTGAGGTGATCCGTACAGGCAAAAGTGTACCTAACCTGTACCAGGTGGAGCTGCAGAACCAGCATGAAGTTGTCAGGGTGGAGGCGGTCTCCACCGGCGGCGGCATGATGAGGTTTCTTGAGCTCAATGGAACAGCTGTCTCCATGGAGGGCGACTGCCATGAAACCCTGGTCTGGTCGAAGGATTTAAAAGTACTGCAGGAGATCAGTGAAACTGCAGAGTGGGCAGAGAAGGCGCTTCTGCATCGTGGTGCTGAATCGTTGCTGGAGCTGAGATCAAGTCAACCACCCGACCCAGCCTGGATAACAAAAATCAGTATCCTTCAGGAAGTACTCCGCCTGAGGTTAATAGAACCGGTACTCCCCATCCTGGCAACTGGTAAAGATAGGGTACCGTTCAGCTCCTGTAAAGAGATGCTTGAATACCAGGAATCGGTGCCACAGGATCCGTGGGAAGTGGCATTGGCCTATGAATCGGCCCGCGGAGGAATCTCTAAGAAAAAGGCGAGGGAGTTGATGGATCATCTGTATGAGGTGATGCGGAATGCGGTGGAGACCGGACTGAAAGGAACCGACTACCACGACCGGATCTTTGGTTCCCAGTCGCCCGGATACAAAGCGGAACTGGATAAGGGAAAGCTCTCAAAGGACGATGCCCTGCACAGGATTACCATGTATGTTTCAGCCATCATGGAGGTGAAAAGCTCCATGGGAATCATAGTTGCAGCTCCCACCGCCGGTTCCTGTGGCACCTTTCCGGGAGCGGTACTCGGTGTAGCCGATTCTATTGGTTTGCCGAAGGAGGAGGTGGTCAATGCGCTTTTGACCGGAAGCCTGGTGGGTATATTTATTGCAGGATCCTCTACGTTTTCGGCCGAGATCGGGGGGTGCCAGGCTGAATGTGGTTCGGGTGCAGCCATGGCCGCAGCGGCAATTGTCACACTTTTGGGAGGGACCCTGAAACAGAGCATGGCCGCAGCTTCCATGGCACTGCAGAATTCACTGGGCATGATCTGCGATCCCATCGCAGCCAGGGTGGAAGCTCCCTGTCTGGGCAAAAATGTGAGTTCAGCAGCCAATGCACTAACCTGCGCCAACATGGTCATGGCTGCTTACGATCCTTTGATTCCCCTGGATGAAGTGGTGGAAACCATGGACAGGGTGGGAAGAAGTCTGCCCATGGAACTGAGGTGTACCGCCCTGGGCGGACTGGCCATCACCCCAACGGCCAGGGAGCTTGAAAAACGGCTGAAGAGATGAACAAGAAGATCTTCATCTGGATGGAGTTTGTGCTCCTCTTTTTCGGGATTCCCCTGTTGATCTACCTCGATAAGGAGTTCATCCACCCCATCATGATCATTCTGCCGGCCCTGCTCTTTATCTTCCTGGTGCTGAGGCGCACCACTGATTTCACATGGAAGGAACTGGTTCGCTGGAAGGTACCCAAAGCAGTGGTGGTGAAGAACTTATTGATCCTGGCAGGCTGTACCCTGCTCACGCTAGGCTATGTTCTCTTTTTTGACCGGGAGAACCTGTTTAATCTTCCCAGGGCCAATCCCTGGATCTATGTTGCCATGTGTCTTTTCTACCCGATATTTTCAGCCTTCGGGCAGGAGATCATCTACCGAACCTTCCTCTGCAGGCGCTATTCACGGATCTTTCCAAAAGGGTGGCACTTTGTGGTGGTAAGCGGAATCACCTTCTCATTTTTGCATATAGTCTATTATGATCCGGTCTCCATGATTCTTACCTTTATCGGGGGACTCTATTTTGCCAGGGTGTACCAGCTCACCCGGAGTGTGTTGTTTACTTCGGTGCTGCATGGTCTGTTCGGGATCATGTTTTTTGGAGTGGGAATGGGGCAGTATTTCTGGCTCGACATCCCTATATAAGTCGAAAGTCAAAAGTCGAAAGTCAAAAGAAAAGATATGAGAACTGTAGTTGTTTTATGTATGTGGATGTTGGCAGTAAGCCTGTCGGCCCAGGCACCAGTTGAGTTGATTACCTATAACATCAGGATGAATACTTCCGGGGATGGGGAGCATGCCTGGCCGCACAGGAAAGATGATGTGGCAGCACTTTTCAGGTTCCACAGGGCCGATATTTTCTGCGTGCAGGAGGCGCTGCCCGACCAGATGGATGACCTGGCAGCAGCTTTCCCCGACTTCACCTATGAAGGCGTAGGCAGGGATGATGGAAAACGGGAAGGGGAGTTTTCCGCTGTGTTTTTCAATCATGAACGGTTCGAAAAAAAGCAAGGGGGCACTTTTTGGCTTTCCGAATCTCCCGGTGAGTGCAGCTTTGGATGGGATGCCGCCTGCAGGAGGGTCTG
>JAGLPR010000225.1 GCA_023137255.1 Bacteroidales bacterium
GCGCCGTATGAAGCCCTATGTATTGCGCTTAGGTAAGCAAAAGAGAACAACATAAAAAATCGGCCCACCAGAGACGATGCAATAGTGGGCCGGGAGGAAAACCTAATCCACTTGCCAGGATTAGTCGATATAGAATCCTAAACGAATTTCAATCCGTCTGTATACATCAGTATATTCATACTCCTGGTTGTTGTAATCATATATCTCTTTGTAGGAGGTCTCCTGGAAGCGGTACAACAGGGATATATCCCAGGCAAAGTGGCTCCTTGTTTTGATCTTCAAACCAACACCCACTCCGAACAATGGACCACCCGAGTATTCATAATCCATATTGTACGAAGTATAATCTGAGGCCAGAGGCAAGGAGTACCCTCCCTTGGCCATCAGATAAGGCACCACATCCTTTCCGAGCAGATCGTAACGCAGGTCGAGGAACAGAGGAAGGTAATTGGTGGAAAGAAATTCAATGCCTGTACCGATCCCTGCAAACAGCCCTAAAGGGGACCGGTATCCGTTCACCATCAACAGGCTGAATGGAGCCACCTGCTCGTTGTGGGCCGATCCTGCCAGGAATCCGATGGAGGTCATATTGACGAATCCCGGCTTAAAACCTATGGGCTCATTACTTACTTGTGTACCTTTATGATAGGGCTCAGAGGTAATTTTTTCAACCTCTGAGATATCGTAATACCAGATATTGCCACTCAAATCTTCGATCTTCACATGATCCTCAGGTACTATCTCCAGAATCCTTCCCCTGACAATACTTCCCGTTTTCAGATAGACATGATCCACATCCTGGGCCATTAACGGAAGCCATGTTGAGAACAAAGCCAGGACAATCAGAATGAAAAACCGGTTTTTAAAGGTGGGTTTTAAATGTTTCATAGAGGGTCTGTTTTCTGTCAGGATGACACCCTGAAGTAAAAGGTTGCGTGGTGACGCAACCGACAGCCTGGCATCTGCATCTTTTAATCAAAACAACTAAAAACAAACCGAACAATGAAACGCCTTCTCTTCCTGCTAACCATCCTGGGAGTTGTGATGACCTCCTGTGAAGACAAGCGCTTACAAACCTATATGGCCAATGTGCCCCTCTATATGACTTATGACGAGTTACGCTCCTCGTTTAAAGTAGGTGCTGAACAAGCTCTCGAGAAGCCGGGTAAGATCTATTTCAAGGACAATTATATGTACATCAATGAATACCAGAAAGGAATTCATGTGGTGGACCTTTCCGATCCGGAGAATCCCGACCGGAAAGTATTTATCGAAATCCCCGGAAACGTTGATATCTCAATCCGGAACGATGTATTGTTTGCGGAGAGTTATGTGGACCTGGTGCTGATCGATGTGTCTGATCCTTCTCAACCCATATTTATAAAGCGAATTGAGGATATGTTTGAGTATGTAATTCCACCATACGATTATGATTATCCGCTGGATGAGATCGATCAGGACAAGGGTGTTATCACCGGCTATGAGCTTAAGAAAATTACCCGGGAGATTGATCCCAACCCCTACCCCTGGCCCATCTATTATGATTATGCACTTGAGTCAAGTTTCAGAGGTGCACCCGCGGTAAACGGCGGCGGCAACTCATTTGGAATAGGTGGTTCCATGGCCCGGTTTATTACCTATGATGACTACCTCTACGCCCTGGAAAGCACCTATAAGTTAAAATCCATTAACATCTCCAATATAGACCAGGTAGAGGTGAAAAGTGAGCAACACCTCTGGGGAAACATAGAAACCGTATTTATTGCTGACCAGCATATGTATGTGGGCACCTCTAACGGCATGCATATCCTCAGCCTGGACCAGCCCTCATCGCCCAATCTGCTCTCTACCTACCAGCACATTACTGCATGCGATCCTGTGGTGGTAGAGGGAGACTGGGCTTACGTTACGCTCCGGTCGGGAAACAATTGCGGGGGAAACCAGAACCTGCTGGAAGTGATAAATATTTCCGATAAGTATGAACCGGTAAGAGAAGCCTCCTACGGCATGCAGGGACCCTACGGACTGGGGATCGATAACGGGGTACTGTTTATCTGCGAGGGTGAATACGGACTTAAGGTATACGACGCCACAGATATAAACAACATCACCACCAACAAGATTGCAGAATTTCCCCTCATTCATGCTTATGATGTGATTCCTCTGGGCAGTTTCCTCCTGGTGATTGGCGACGACGGCTTTCAAATCTACGACTATTCCAACCTGGAGGATATTTTTCTTCTGGGATACCTGCCTGTAGAGGCTGTAGAGGATTAGTGCTGCTTTCTGATTCCATTTTTTATGTCTGCACGATTTTTGCTATTTTTGCAGCTTGATAATTGAATCGACTGCAGATGTTTGAAAATCTATCAGAAAGACTTGAGCGCTCCTTTAAGTTGCTCAAGGGACAGGGAAGGATCACCGAGATCAATGTGGCGGAGACCCTGAAAGATGTGAGGCGGGCCCTTCTGGATGCCGATGTCAACTTTAAAATAGCCAAACAATTTACCGAAGAAGTTAAGGAGGAGGCGCTGGGTCAGAAGATCCTGACTGCCGTTAAACCCTCTGAAATGATGGTGAAGATCGTTCATGATCACCTCACCAGGCTCATGGGTGGTGAGAATGTGGCCATCAACCTGAAAGGAAACCCCACCGTAATTCTGATTGCAGGATTGCAGGGATCCGGTAAAACCACCTTCTCGGGTAAACTGGCCAATCACCTGAAAAGCAAACAGGGAAAACAGCCATTGCTGGTGGCTGGTGACGTCTACAGGCCTGCTGCCATTAATCAGTTGAAGGTAGTTGGAGAACAGGTCAATGTGCCTGTCTATACCGAAGAGGGGAACATGAATCCTGTAAAGATTGCAAAAGCAGCCATTAAGGAGGCCAAACTTAAAGGGTACAATACGGTGATTGTCGATACCGCGGGACGTCTGGCCATTGACGAGGAGATGATGAAGGAGATTGCAGCCATCAAGGATGCGGTCACTCCCCACGAGATTCTTTTCGTGGTGGACTCCATGACCGGTCAGGATGCTGTAAACACTGCAAAAGAATTCAACGAGCGGCTCGATTACGACGGTGTGGTACTTACCAAACTGGATGGTGATACCCGTGGTGGTGCGGCCCTTTCCATCCGTTCGGTGGTGGACAAACCGATCAAATATGTGGGTACCGGTGAAAAAATGGATGCCCTGGATGCCTTCCATCCCAACCGAATGGCCGACAGGATCCTGGGAATGGGTGATATTGTATCGCTGGTAGAGAAGGCACAGGAGCAGTATGACCAGGATGAGGCCCGGAAACTTCAGAAGAAGATTGCCAAGAACCAGTTTGATTTCGACGATTTCAAGTCCCAGATCCAGCAGATCAAGAAGATGGGTAACATCAAGGACCTGGCCAGCATGATTCCCGGAATGGGAAAGGCTATGAAAGATTTGGATGTGGATGACGATGCCTTTAAAGGATTAGAGGCCATCATCAACTCTATGACTCCAGATGAGCGGTCCAATCCGACCCTTTTGAATGGAAGTCGACGGAAGCGGATAGCTGATGGAAGTGGCACTACGGTCCCTGAAGTAAACCGGCTGGTGAAACAGTTTGATGAAACCCGGAAAATGATGAAGATGATGACTTCCGGCAAAAAGATGCAAGTTCCAAAAATGAGATAATATGCAGTTAATTGACGGGAAAGACACCGCAAAAGCAATCAAGTTAGAGATCAAAGCTGAAGTTGAATCATTACTTAGGGAGGGCAATCGTGCCCCCCACCTGGCAGCCATCCTGGTGGGCCATGACGGAGGCAGTGAAACTTATGTGGCTTACAAGATAAAGGATTGCGAGGAGGTGGGCTTCCGATCCTCCCTGGTCCGTTTTGAAGATGATGTGGATGAAGAGGTGCTTCTGGGGAAAATCAGGGAACTGAACCAGGATGAGGAGCTGGACGGATTTATCGTTCAGCTTCCCCTGCCCGATCATATCAACGAGCAGAAGGTCATTGAAACCATTAATCCGAAGAAGGATGTGGATGGCTTTCACCCGGTAAACGTAGGAAAAACCGTCATCGGACTTCCCTCCTTTGTATCGGCCACACCCTCTGGCATTGTGGAATTGCTCAGGCGCTACAATGTGGAGACCTCGGGCCTTCACTGTGTGGTGGTGGGAAGGAGCAACATTGTGGGGAGACCCATGAGTATACTGATGTCGCAGAAGTCAATGAACGCTACAGTTACAGTGGCCCACAGCCGAACCAAAAACCTTGAAGAGTTATGTGCCTCTGCAGACATCCTGATTGCAGCGCTGGGTGCACCCGGCTTTATCAAAGCACACATGGTAAAACAAGGAGCTGTGGTTATTGATGTGGGCACCACCCGTGTTCCCTCCACAGAAACCAAATCGGGCTTCCGGCTCAGGGGAGATGTGGTATTTGACGAAGTGGCACCTAAGTGCTCCTTTATTACACCCGTCCCGGGTGGAGTGGGTCCAATGACCAGGGTTTCCCTGCTCAGCAATACCCTTCTGGCTGCCAAAGATAATATTGACAGCTGATTTTCGTTTAACAAACCGAAACCATTGATCAAGTTAATGAAACGATTTTCGTTCTTGCTGCCTGCCATCCTGATTGCCTGTAATTTATCCGCACAAACAAGCAACGAACAGGATACAGTTCTTGTGGATACGCTGAGCACCATTCCTGAATTCACCACTCCGTCGGCCTGGGTATATATTGACCAGGTGGTGAGAAACAGTTCCGCATGGAGAAATATGGATGATCCTGTGAAAGATGCACTGGAACGATTGCTGGACCATACCTTTGAGCCTTTTGATACTGTTCGTTCCCGGCTCCTGATGCAGGATTTCAGCACCATCAGGGTACGCGCTGGCGATCCGGAAGAAACAGAGCGTACAGAGCTGAAATGGCTGAACGATTCTACCTTCCTGGTGGACCCCCGGGGCTGGAGCTCCAACCTATACCAGAGAGAAGAACTTACCCTTGTTTACCCGGTCGATCTCTCCAAACTCACTCTGACAGATACACTTCTGGATGAAAACGGAATGCTCGATTCCACCCTCTTCACTCCCGATACAGTGATGGTTACTGTTCTTGACACCGCAGCTCTGGTATCCCTGGGGATCAGCCTCCATCACTATAAGGATAACCGGATTTCGCCTCCCCTGGTTTTGGGCGAGGATGGCAGTACTCCCAGGTTGACGGCCGACCGAAGCACAGTGATCTACTATACATCAGGTACCACATGGAAGGCGCATGAGGAGTCTCCTTTTCACATCGTTGATGGATTATACCATCTTGATTCCCTGCAGTATGCAGTGAACAAGCTGTTGGAGTTCACGGAGGAGAGGGATTCCACGATGGTGTTGATTAATGACATGAGCGGACGTAAAACTCCCTTCTGGCTTACCACCGGTAGCGACGAGGCATACAGGTTCTGGGTGAAAAACTACAACAACGACTCTCTCACCCTCTGGCTGGGGAATCCCGGTACCAATGAAATTAGCCTGCTCCTGGAGGATGATGTCAACTTTAACCGGCTGGTAAAAGAGGATGTTCAGCACCTTCCCACATTTGTGAAGGATCCTGAAATTTCGCTGTTAACCATGGATATGATTGAACCTGAACCCATATTCTGGGACTTCGGGTTTCTCAGTGCCTTTGTTCTGAACCAGACATACCTCTCCAACTGGACCAAGGGAGGAGAAAGCTCCTTTTCCACCATGATGGATCTCCAGGGAGAAGCCACTTATAACAACAAAGATGCCAATACCCAATGGATCAATACGGCCAGGATAAAATTTGGTACCATCAGAACCGAGGAGAAAGGAGCCAGAAAAAACCATGATGCTCTGGAGATCAATTCAAAATTTAACAAGAACGCCTCGGGAAAAATAGGGTTTAGTGCCTCTTACTATATGAAACAACAGATGGCCAAAGGGTATAACTATCCCAACGACTCTGTACCAATATCCAAGTTCCTGAATCCGGGAACCATGACCTTGGGTCTCGGTTTCGAATATAAACCGGCTAAAGAGATCACCTTCAACATTGCCCCCCTCTCCTATAAAACCACCTTTGTACTTGATACAGCCAATATCGATCAAACCCTGCATGGTGTGGATGAAAACGAACGGGCCAGAAGAGAGATGGGAACCCAGGTTGTTGTGAGCAGCAAGATCACTCCCTTTCAGAACATGGAAATTACGAACAGCCTGAGGCTTTTCTCCAACTACCTGAATAATCCCCAAAATATAGATGTGGACTGGGAAATGGTTGTGAATCAGAAGATCAACTGGTTTTTTAACATCCGCCTGAACCTTCATCTGATTTATGATGATGACGTACGCTTCCCGGTCTTCGATGCCAATGACCAGCCCGTCATGCTCCCTGATGGTACTGAAAAGACAGTGGCCAAAATGCAGTTTAAAGAGTTCGTGGGACTCTCCCTTCAGTTCAAATTCTGATTACTGCATCAGCTTTTCAAAAGTCTCCTGCTTCTCTCTCATCTTCAGCTGGTAGTACAGCTGGTAAAGTTTCTGAATAGTTTCTTCACTGTTGGGGTCCAGCTCATAGGAAATCTCAAGCCACGTCACAGCCTCCCTGAACTGAGCAAGGTATTGATTCCTGACCACCAGGTACTGGTCATTTTTACTGATCTGCAGTGCATTTTCACGAAGATCGATCCCGATGTTGTAGTAGCACACTCCCACATGATAGTAAAGCTCCGGTGGCTTTTCCGTAGTCAGCTCAGCTGCTGCTTTAAGACTTTTAATGGCCTCCTCGTAGTTATCCATCCGGCGATAGATCAGTCCACGTGCCCAGTAAAATCTGAAGTTATCCGGATGGGTTTCGATGGCCTCATTCAAAATCTTGATGGCCTGATCCTTCCTGTCTGTACTGGTCAGCCTGTCTACGAGATACATCACCACCGGTTGAGAATACTCATATAACTTCACCCCCTCTATCAGTATCGTTTCAGCCTGCAGTGTATCTCCGTTTTGAAGGTGGGCCTGGACAAGCAGTAAACTGGCGTTTGGGTCATACTTATCACCATGAAGGCCGCTCAGGAATCCAATGGCTTTTTCCCAGTTCTCACTCTCATACGCAGCCATGGCTGTGTTATACACCAGGTTGGTATCGGCCGATACTGTCACCAGCTTGCTGTTGATCACCAGCAGGGCATGTTCAAATGCCCGAAGAGCCTCCTCGTACTCCTTTTTCGAGTAATGCTCCTGGCCAAGTTTTCTAAAATCGTTGGAGAGATGATAATACTTCTGAGATATTGCATGATGTATCCGTTCCCTTACATCCAGTTCCAGTGCCTTTTCGTAAGAGTCATAAGCTACGTAGAGCTGGTCTTCGTAGAGGTTTGTTTTTTTGGTATCCTTTTTCTCCACCCCATCCTCATAGGCAGTCTGACAGAGCAGACCCTTTGCATAGTAAGTCCGGTGCCAGTTGGAGGTCCTGTCGTTCCAGACAGCAAGTTCGATGGCCTCTTTTGCTTCGGTATACTTCTTGGAATCGATCATCTGCATCACAGCCATCACCCTGCTCTTCTGACCCGAGGCTGAAACGGCCAGACAAAATAGAAAGATTAAGAATAAACTACGCTTCATGCTTTCCAAATGATAAAGATCCTACATGCGTTCAGGCACCTCAATACCAAGCAGTTCCATGCCATTCTCAATGATACGGCCAATGGCCTCTACCAGTAGCAAACGAAGGCTGACCTGGTCGGATGAATCGGCACTCAGGATGCTGTGGTCGTGGTAGAACTGGTTAAACTCTTTAGCCAGTTCATAGAGAAAATTGGCCACAAGAGAGGGATTAAGAGTACGGGAAGCCTCCTTCAGTATATCCGGGTACTCATACATCATCCTTACAAGGCCGATCTCCTTTTCATTCATCTTCCCGGCTCCTGTCACCTTTTCAATACTCTCCCCTTTCCTGATCACACTTTTGATACGTGCATAGGTGTATTGAATAAACGGACCGGTGTTCCCGTTAAAATCCACCGACTCTGCGGGATCAAAGGTCATGTTCTTCTTTGGATCTACTTTCAGGATGAAATATTTAAGCGCACCCATTCCCACCTGCCTGTAGATCCGGTTCTTCTCCTCCTCGCCGTATTCCCCAAGTTTACCCAGCTCTTCCGACATCTTTCTGGCAGTGGCCTCCATCTCATCCATTAAATTGTCGGCATCGACCACAGTGCCTTCCCGGGATTTCATTTTTCCCTCAGGAAGCTCCACCATCCCGTAAGAGAGATGATACAGTTTATCGGCCCACTGGTAGCCCAGTTTCTTCAATACTATAGCCAGCACCTGGAAGTGGTAGTTCTGTTCATTTCCCACCACATAGATGTGCGAATTGAATCCAGACTCTTCATACCGCTGGTGGGCAGTTCCCACATCCTGCGTCATATAGACTGAAGTTCCGTCTGAGCGCAACAGGAGTTTATGGTCGAGACCCTCCTCTTCCAGGTCGGCCCAGACCGATCCGTCCTCTTTTTTATAAAGAATCCCCTCCTCAAGTCCTTTCAGCACCAGTGCCCTTCCCAGTTTATAGGTATCCGACTCGTAATAAGTATTGTCAAAGGAGATCCCCAGGCGGCGATAGGTAGTTTCAAAACCCTCATATACCCATTCGTTCATGGTGCTCCAGAGAGTACGTACTTCAGGATCGTCTGCTTCCCATCTCCTCAGCATCTCACGAGCCTCTCCGAGAACAGGTGCCCCGGCCTCTGCCTCCTCCCTGCTTTTTCCCTGATCCACAAGCTCCTGCACCTCCGATTTATACATCTGGTCGAATTTCACATAATAGTCCCCCACAAGGTGATCGCCTTTCTTTCCTGTCGATTCCGGATCTTCGCCGTTTCCCTCTTTCTTCCAGGCCAGCATAGACTTGCAGATATGGATGCCACGATCGTTCACCAGGTTTACTTTCTGAACCCTGTTACCTGTGGCTTCAAGAATCCGGGAGATGGAATGGCCCAGCAGGTTGTTCCTGATGTGCCCCAGATGAAGCGGTTTATTTGTATTGGGAGAGGAGTATTCGATCATGACCAGGGGTGACTCCCTGTCTGCCTGTATGGTTCCAAAGGACCCGGACTGCAAATCGCCATCCAGGAACTCTTTCCAATAGGACTGTGCCACTACCAGGTTCAGGAACCCTTTGATCACATTAAAGTCCGACACCATCGGGGAGTTCTCCACCATGTACTTACCAAGCACATTCCCGGTCTCTTCAGGTGAAAGCTTTGAATAGCGAAGCAGCGGAAATACAACCACCGTAAAATCGCCTATAAACTCGCGCCTGGTTTTCTGGACCTGGACCTGTGCCTCTCCCGGTGGATCTCCCCACTTCTCCCTGATTACATCAACAACAAGGAGTCTGATTACTTGATCGACTTTCTGCATCTCCGTTTTCTGAAATGCAAAGATAAAAAATGAAAGCTAAGGAAACGAGTCAACAACTCCTTAAGCGTGAACTCCGTTAAATACCATGTATTTCTTATGGATCCTGAGCTCCTTCAGGTAGAGCCTGACCAGGATGGCCAGCGTAAAACGGAGCAGTACAAATGAGCCCCAGTTTCTGTTTTCCCTGGGAATCCAGCTCCTGTGACCCTCATACCCTTTGACGATTTCAGGGGTAATGTCGCTGGTGGCCAGATACTTCAGCTTGTTTCTGGTAGCATAATCCTGGTAATCATTTTCGTTGGTATGGTGCAGCAACATGGTCCTCTTCCACCACCAGAGCGACCTTCCCCGATCCTCCTTTCTTCGCAGGATATCTGCCACCAGGAACTTCCCTCCCGGTTTCATCACCCGACTGATCTGCCTGAAAAAGGCATCCTTATCAGGATAATGCAGAGCACTTTCAATGCAGATCAACACATCGACTGAGGAATCCTCGATATGATCAAGTTTCTGTGCATCATCGTGAATAAATTGCGTTCTGGAACTCCCCATATGTGCATTGGCGATCTCCAGGTTCTCTTCATTGAGATCGATCCCTATGATAGTTACTGATTCATTGAGGACGGAAATGTACTTGCAGTTTGCACCATTACCACAGCCTACCTCCAGCAGAACCTGATCTGACAGATCGCCCAGGTTCTCCAGGCAATGATCCACAAGATTGTACTGTCGCTGAATAAACGATTCGTTCTCCTCCAGGTAGAAAGGAAAGTGCAACATCAGCTCTCTGCCGTAGACGGTTCTGTAGAGATCGTTTAACAACCTGTAGTACCGCTTAAATGAACCCGCGCCCTGAATATATCGGAATAGTTTCATACACGAAAATTTCGTGGAAGTTAGAGATAAATTTACACATGACAGCAGGCACCAAAAAAAAAGACCCCCCTGCGGGCGCAGAGGGACCTTTAAAACTAAACTAACCCTAAAACTAAACTAACCCTAAAACTAAATCTATGAAAAGAAATGTAGAATAAAAGAACGCAATTATCTAACTGACAATCAATAAAGTTTCTACAATTATTAAACGTGGAAATTATAATTTTGTTGCATTAAATTGTAAAAAAACATATTAAAAAATGTTAATATTTTTACCGTATATTTAACAGAAGCACAACATCTTGATCCAAAGGTTCAGAATGCCGTCTCAATACCTTCATATCGTAGCATTCAACATCCCCTATCCAGCCGATTATGGTGGAGTGATAGATATTTTTTATAAACTGAAAGCACTCTCCACGGCCGGAGCCCGGATCATACTTCACTGTTTCGAATACGGACGCTTACATTCCAAAGAACTTGAGGATCTGTGCTTTAAGGTACATTACTACCCCCGAAAGTCAGGAGTTAAATACCTGCTTAATTCCGATCCATACATTGTTAACACAAGAAATGCAAAATCTATGCCAGAACACCTTCTCGGGGATTCATTTCCGGTTCTTTTTGAAGGATTACATACCACAGGCATGCTCAAAAAGTGTGGTCAGGCCAAAAAGCTTACCCTGGTAAGGGCCCATAACATTGAACATCAGTACTATCGCACCCTGGCACGCAGTGAAAGAAATCCTTTCACAAAACTGTTTCTGAAGATAGAGGCCAACAGGTTAAAGAGGTATGAAAACATATTACATCATGCCGATTACATCCTGGGAATTGCGAAACACGAAACTGCATATTTTAGTGAAACATATGGAAATGCATTGTTTGTTCCTGCTTTTCACCGCTTCGAAGAGCTTACCTCATTGACGGGTTCCGGGAAATATATACTTTTTCACGGCAACCTTGGAGTGGCTGATAACTCGGAGATGTTCCTTTCCCTGGCAAGAAAGTCACTTTCAAAAACACCCTACGAGGTGGTGATTGCAGGCAAGAATCCTTCCATGCGATTTCAAAAAAAGGTTTCCAGGTATTCAAACATCCGGATGGTGGCCAATCCCAGCGACCAGGAACTTGACGAACTCATCGGAAATGCCCACATTAATCTCCTCTTTACTCCCCAGTCTACGGGCATTAAACTAAAACTTTTGCATGCCCTTTTTGCAGGTAAGCACTGCTTGGTGAACCCTGAGATGGTGGATGGAACCGGCTTAAGTAAACTGTGTATTGTGGCCGATTCTGTTAATAATGTGGAGAGACATCTTCACGAACTGATGAACCGGCCCTTCACCGAAAAAGAGATCCTGGAGAGAAAAAAAGCCCTGAAAGAGTTCTCCAACAGGGCAGGTGCAGAAAAAATCTTAAGGGTCCTTGCTTAGCCTTCCTCAGGCCCCTTCCGATCGGGCCGGTCAAGGATCGAGAATATCAGTACAACCACAGCGGCTGCAGCCATGATCACCATCAGTGATTTGAACATCCGTGCAATCAGATCTTCGATATCGATCACTTCCCATATTCCCAGAATGGCCACCAGGGAGAATATCAGTACAAGTGCTGATAATGTATAAGCAATTATTCTTTTTACTTTCATCATAGTGAGATTTAGTTTACGGTATCAAATTACTGAATTATTTATCCTGAGTCAAGAATCGGGCCAGCTTATAGAGGTTTGAAAAACTGACAGAGCCTCCCTCCCTCTCAATGGTCCATTGATAACCGGTTCCAACTTGTTCTACATTAAGTTGATAATCCGCATTGCTATCGACACTGAATCCCAGTCTACCCAGGGCATTGACTGTCCATATGAAAGCCTGGTCCTCCTTCCCTTCAAGCCTTATAGAACCTTTCCTGGCCCCATTGAAGAGAAACCTGCCTGAGTACTCATCAAACCCGATCCCTGAAGATTGAAATAACTCATCGAAAAGGCCAGAAAGGCCCAGATCCTCAGGAGCCCCCTCCACGATCCTGCCCTCATGAATGACCCACATCTTATCGGCACACTGCATAGCCATCTCAAGGTCGTGGGTCGAATAGACTATGGATTTTCCCCCATCCCTGAAACGACTCAGGAGCCGGATTAAATCAAAGGTGTTGGGAATATCCAAAAAAGCAGTGGGTTCATCCAGGACCATCAACCGGGTATCCTGTACAAATGCGCGTGCAATCATGGCCCGCTGCCTCTCACCATCGCTCAATCTGTCCAGTTTCCGACTGGCAAATGAGCCCATCTGAACCTCTTCGAGCGCCTGGTCTACCATTTGCTGGTCGGCCCGGTTCAACCGGCCCATCCAGCCGGTATAGGGCAACCTGCCCAGTGCAACAAGCTCTCCCACTGTGAGAGAAGGGAGCTGGGAAATCTGTGAAGAGACAAAACTCACCAGTCGTGCTCTTGCTGGAAGATTATACTGTCCGATGGACCTGCCATCAAGGTGACATGTGCCTTCAAGAGAAGTCATCAGGCCGATCATCGATTTCAAAAGGGTGCTTTTCCCTGTGCCATTCCTGCCAATCAGCGCCACCATTTCGCCGGGTCCCACCGAGAGATTGATATCGCTTAGCAATACATTTTCCTGCTGATAACCGATAGACAGCTTCTCAAGTGAGATAATATGGTCCGCGCGGATGGTATCCATCAGAGTGATTGAGCCTTCCTGTTCATTATCACCAACCAGACTACCACTGGAATTCCAATGAGTGAAGTGACTGCATTTATGGGCAGGATCCTTTCTGTTCCGGGAAGCTGGGATACAATATCGCTGACCACCATTACCACCATCCCGGTAAGCATGGTGGCCGGAATCAGGATCCTGTGGTCAGAACGGTTAAACAGAAAGCGGGCCATATGGGGAACGGCAATGCCAATGAATCCGATGGGTCCGCAAAATGCTGTAATGGTTCCAGCCAGGATGCTGGTGGTGGCAAAGATGATGATCCTGGTTC
>JAGLPR010000226.1 GCA_023137255.1 Bacteroidales bacterium
GGGAGCGATGGCCCAGGCCATAATGGTTAGCTGAGAACCTGTCACATTCCCCAGGCTCCCCATGCTCCAGATTATAAATGATTTCAGGGCCGAAGCCTGGCTGAAATACTGCATGATACTTATGACTGCAGCCAGTCCGCTGGAAAACATGATCCCCAGTATCAGGATGGTCATTACATCTTTGATCCTGTGGGAGACAAACAGGAGCAGCAGCATGACCGTACCAGATCCGATCCATGCAGCGATTGCCAGGCTCCAGGTAGCCACAATGCCTGCAGCACCGGCACCCAGCACCACCAGTGCCGCACCAAAACTGGCACCGGAACTAATCCCCAGCACATAGGGTCCCGCCAATGGATTTCGAAAAAGGGTCTGCATCTGAAGTCCGCATACCGGAAGTGCAGCGCCGGCCAACAGTGCTGTGGCCAGACGGGGCAGCCGGAACCTGGTGAGTATCACCAGCTGCTGGTCGGAGAGCTCCTCCCCTCCCCACAGATGTCCCATGATATCACCCAGTGAGATACGGATGCTTCCCAGCCTGAGATCTATCAGAGCCAGGACTATAAGCAACAGCCCCATGAAATACATGATTGCAATACTTCTCGACTCGATCTTCACCTCCTACTTCTTTAGGTCATCCACAACCTCAACCAGTTTAATCAGGTCCATCTGAACCTGTTTGTAGTGTTCCTTAAGAGTGGGGGAATCGGCATCTGTTTCAGGATGATTGGCCCTCAGGATCAGGTCATTTCTGAGCAGAACCACCTTCCTGATCACATTGTCAAATTTATCTTCAGAAAGCTCGCTGGAGTAGTGCCTGTAAGAGAAGCACTCCTGCAGCAAATCAAACGCAAGCCTATTAATATCTTTCTTCAGAATCCTGATGCTGGCCATGGGTAGAGGTATTGATTTCACCAAAAGTAACGATTATTTCAATTGCCTGTAGTATACAAACCGATGATCTGCCAATAAATCAGGATGAAACACACTTATCAGGTCGGCCAGCACCAGATCGGGCCTGACCGTTCCCGACTCCCAGTAATCGTTTCCACCGACTGTACTGATTCGCATGTTGTTGTTGTAAACCTGACCGTTTTGAACCACACGAAGATCACTGAATCGCTCATCCAGCCGGCCGATATCATCAAGTGAGGTGGCCGCTCCCGGATTGATCCAGACCCCTGCATTGACTGCCCTGAGGTAGACCGACTCCAGGTCCAGCGGAATGGCCTGGGTGGAGTTGTTATCACTCCATAGAAAATCGCCCCCCGCATCTTCAATAAGCCGGGCAGCAAAGCTTTTACCCCCCGCCATGTACCAGGTGTCCTTCCAGGGAAGTCCGGTAAGTACCTCCGGTTTCTCTTCTACTCCGGAAGCAATATTTGCCAAGTGATTGTACGACGAGTCGATCTGGTGAAAGAAACTATCGGCCTTCTCTTCCAGGTCAAAAAAGAGAGAAAAAAACTTGATCCATTCTGCTTTCCCCAGAGGATGAGGCTCCAGGTACTCACCACAAAACACCACCGGAATACCCAGTTCAGTCAGTTTTTCAAGGGTAGCCACCACGTTTCCCTCCACCCCGTAAATAAACAGCACATCGGGATCCATCCTGACAATGGTCTCATAATCGAGTCCCTGCCCGTATCCCACATCCCCCACCATTCCGGATGAGATCATCTCCCTGATTTCCGGACTGTAAATAAATTTGCTACCCGATAATCCGATAATGGAAGACGCCCGGTCCAGCTGGTCGATCATGGCCACATGGGTGGTTGAGAGTGCGACCACCCGTTTTACAGGTGTCCGGATCCATGGCAGATGTTTAACCGAATCGGGCAGAATCTCTTCCCCAGCGGCAAGAACATAGGTATAGGTTACATCGCGGCTGTACTGCCAGGGATTCAGAACAGTGACCAGTTTATAGGTACCATGATCGGTCACCCTGAATCCGGATGCATAGCTGGTATAAGCATCAGTACTGTTTTGATCCGGTCCGGGCGCATGACCGGGCTTGTTCAGGCACCCCACCATCATCGCTGCTGCCAGCATAAAAAGGGCAAGCCTCATTGTCCGGTAACAATTAACTTATGATGCTCGCGATAACCCTTTTCACTCACAGATATCAGGTACATACCCGGAGGAAATGAGCCGGAATCGATCGTCGCCCTTCCTTCATGATCCAGAACACCCGATCTAAGCAATGCCCCGGAAATGTTTAGAATTACATAGGAGGCGTCAGTGCTTGTCGGATCCTTCGATGCAATGGAGAAGAACCTGGATGCAGGATTTGGGAACACTTGAAAACGCTTCTCAGCCACTGCCTGCAAAGGCTCCACTGAGGTGGGATTGTAGCCTCCGAGGGCAGATGCCCCGGAATTTAAAGGATCGAGCCACTGGGCAAGCTCGTTGCCCTTTTCCTCTTCATAATCCCACGCCATCCCAAATCTGGCAAAGTAGTCGTCGTAATTAAATGCCTGGTTGTAGATCACCCGGTCCGTTTCAGCATCATAGCCAATGGAATCTCCACATGTCGCTCTGCCTCCCACCAGGTTCCCGATCACCCTGCCGCCTGCATTGAACAGGGGTCCCCCGGACGATCCTCCCTCGGTGGTTCCAATGTCCCACCGTTTGATCCACCAGTAGGAGAAGTAGTGGAAACCCTTCCAGGATGTTCCATTGGGCACATCGGATTGTTTTTCAGGAACGGAAGGGATATCCTCATCGAAGGAAATTTTCTTTACATCTCCCATGGGATGATGAATGGTGGTGCTTGGTGTGGCGGGGATATCAGATCTGTCCCACCCGGCATAGTAGACCTTGTAAGATGCGGGTGGCTCCAGGGAAAGCTTTACCAGGCTGAAATCGATGCTGTCGCCCACCGCAATAAGTTCCGCTCCGGAAACGGACATATTTAAAGGACCGTCCTCTCCAAAACATTCGGCGCTTTCATAGTTAAACTGGACCACTGTACCTTCTGCATGACTGTCTGTGCCAATGCAGTGTTGGGCTGTTAAAATATAGGGTGTGCCGTCGTAGGCCGTGTTGTTCACAAGTACCCCTGTGCAGTATTCTGATATGGTTTTATTGATCAACAACCTGACCACCGAGGGTTTTACCATCCACCAATCGTCCCCTTCGACACAGTTTACATCGATCATGCAAGCCTGAGAGCAATTGAATTCGCCCGCGCAGTTTGGCGGACCGGAACGGTGACTGATATCGAGAAAAGCGTGAGATATCGACTCAAGCTCCAGTGTTCCGTAATCACTGATCGCCAAAGGCACCTGCATTTCAATCACCACTTCCTGTCCCGGGATGTGGCCCACAGGCAGTACCCCGGAAACTTTATTGTTGCCGGAGGTAAATGCCCCTTTCACCCTATTCTGTCCGGGATCATAAACAAATAGTTTCACCCCCGGCTGCAGGGCATACTGCTTGAATATCACTCCAAGGGAGTAGGCACCAGGAGAAATCACATGGACCCTCCACACCCTTATGTCTCCCTCATAGTTCCAGCTGCCATGGGCCTCCGGGGAGAGGTTCACCTGGCGAATGATGCCAAAGGGAAACGCTTTGGAAAAGTTGTCACGGCTCGACTCCCTGATGGCATCAATCTCCAGGGGATCGGGCGGCGAAAGCGTATAGATTACGTTAGCAGCTTTTAGATGACTGGTGATGCCCCTGGGTGCTCCTGGAAACTCTACCTGTCCGTATGTTGTTAAGCTTCCCGCAAAAAAAAGGAAAGCCTGCAGGAGAAATATGTAGTTGGTGTGAAACTTCATGTTTGATCACCCGCCTTGAATCCCGGGATTTCTAAAAGTAGAGAATAAAACTTAAAGGAGAAATATTTTTTACTTTTGTTTAAAAGCTGTCAAATGAAGCCGGAGCAGGTCAAAACTCGGATACAAGAGTTAAGAAAAGTGTTACAAAAGCACAACTACGATTATTACGTAGGACATTCATCCTCCATTTCGGATTTTGGATATGATCAGTTATATATTGAGCTGCAAACACTTGAGTCTAAATTTCCTGAGTTCGACGATGAGAATTCCCCTTCCCGGAGGGTGGGCAGTGACCTGAACAGGGAGTTTGAATCGCATCCGCATCGCTATCCCATGCTTTCACTGGGAAATACTTATAACAAGGAGGAGCTGGCTGAATTTGATCAGCGGGTCAGAAAGTTGGTTGGAGAAGAGGTGAGCTATTTCTGCGAACTGAAATATGACGGGGTGGCTGTGGCTCTGACCTACCGGAACGGCGAACTCTTCAGGGCCCTCACCAGGGGAGATGGTAACCGGGGGGATGATGTGACCCACAATATACGCACCATCAGGAGCATACCCCTTAAGCTGTCGGGAAGCAGTTATCCTCCCGAATTCGAGATCAGGGGTGAGGTGATCCTGCCGGCAGAAGGCTTTAAGAAGATGAACCTGGAGCGAGAAGAGAGGGATGAAACCCCGTTTGCAAACCCGAGAAATGCAGCCTCCGGAACATTGAAGATGCAAAATTCATCGCTGGTGGCCCAACGTCCCCTGGATTGTCTTTTCTACTACATTCCTGGTGAGCAGCTTCTTTTTCAGACACAGAGTGAAAGCCTGGAGAAGGCACGAAACTGGGGATTCAGGGTGCCTGAATATAACCGGTTGACCAATTCACTGGAAAAGGTGTTTGAATTTATAGACCAGTGGGAGTCCAACCGCGAACAGCTCCCCTTTGATATAGACGGAGTGGTCATCAAGGTGGATTCCATTCCCATGCAGCAGCAACTGGGTTTCACCGCAAAAACACCACGCTGGGCCATCTCCTATAAGTTCAGGGCCGAACAGGCAGTCTCCCGGCTGCTCAGCATCGATTTCCAGGTGGGACGTACAGGTGCTGTGACACCTGTTGCCAACCTGGAAGCTGTTCAGCTGGCAGGTACCACCGTGAAACGGGCTTCGCTCCACAATGCAGATCAGATCGGCATGCTGGATATCAGGACCGGCGACCATGTTTACGTGGAGAAGGGTGGTGAAATCATTCCCAAAATTGTGGGAGTGGATCATGGGCGCAGGGAACCAGAAAGTGAGCCGTTCCGTTTTATTACTACCTGTCCCGAATGCGGCACCCCCCTGGTCAGAGAAGAGGATGAAGCTGCCCATTACTGTCCCAACGACACTGGTTGTCCACCACAGATAAAAGGACGCATTGAACATTTCATCAGCAGGAAAGCAATGGAGATCAATGCTGCTGAAGCCACCATCGATTTGCTTTACAGGAAAGGGATGGTAAGGGATGTAGCCGATCTCTATTCCCTTGAGACAGAATCGATCCGTAACCTGGAAAGATTTGGGGAAAAATCGGCCACAAATCTAATAGAGAGCATTGAGCTTTCCAGGCTGGTACCTTTTCCACGTGTTCTTTACGCATTGGGCATCAGGTATGTGGGAGAAACAGTGGCGCGGAAACTGGCAGAAGCATATCTGAGCATGGAGAACCTCATGGAAGCGAGTCAGGAGGCACTCGAACAGGTGGATGAAATTGGGGAAAGAATTGCACAATCGGTTCGATTCTATTTCCATGATGAGCGGAACCTTCAACTTGTGGCACGATTGAAGTCAGCAGGATTGCAATTTGAGATGGAGGCACCAGGTGAAACCGTAAGTGATCTGCTCACAGGAAAATCCTTTGTGATTTCAGGGGTGTTTAAACACCATTCGAGGGAAGAACTCAAATCGATTATTGAGCAACACGGTGGAAAAAACAGCAGCTCCATCAGTTCACAGACAGATTATATACTCGCCGGAGCGAATATGGGACCAAGCAAATACAACAAAGCACAGAAACTGGGAGTTCCCATCATCACCGAAGCGAATTTCATTGAAATGTTGTCACAATAACAATCATTTTAAATTGTACTTTTGTTGGCATGGCAGGAATAAGAGAAAATATTGGCAGAAGGGTACTGAAGAATAAACTTAAGGGGTTCCTTCGAGAGACCCAGGTGCATAATTTTGAGACAGCCCGATCTGCGGTAATCCTGTTTGATACCAGCACACCCGATTCATTTCCTGCCATCAAGGAGTTCAGAGATTTTATTGAAAAGAGCGGGATGAAGTGCAGTGTCTACGGATATGTACCTGAAAAGGAGGTACCCCAGGAGATGTTGTTCTGGAAGAATTTCTTCTTCATTACAAAAAACAACCTGAACTGGTACCTGAAACCTTCTGGAGAAGCTGTGGACTCCTTTTTCAGTCAGGATCCGGATATCCTGGTAGATTTCACCCAGGGTCTTCCCCTTGAACTTCAGTTTCTTGTACAACTTTCCCCGGCCCGCTTTAAAATAGGCTGCTATACTGAACTGAAAAATGATTACGACCTGATGATCAATCTTACCGAGCAGGACGACATGGCGTACCTTTCTGAACAAATCAGACACTATGTCTCCATGTTGAATCCAGTTAATTAGAACTTACTATGGCTGTTTCAGATCAATTCAGAGGTACCGGTGTGGCGATGATCACTCCCTTTCAGAAGGATGGAGAGATCGATTTTGACCGGTTGACCATTCATACCAACAGGCTCATCAACAAAGGGATAGGATACCTTGTGGTGCTGGGTACCACCGCCGAGACCCCAACCCTCTCCGGGAAGGAGAAAGAGAATGTGGTCAGCTGTGTGCTCGATGCCTGTGGAAACAGGGTTCCGGTGATGGTAGGTGTGGGCGGAAACGATACCAGGGCAGTAACTGACGCACTTAAAAGTCCATGGTTGAAAGACGTACAGGGAATCCTGAGTGTTTGTCCTTATTACAACAAACCCACACAGGAGGGAATATACCAGCACTTTGCAGCTGTAGCCTCCGTTTCTGAACTACCGGTGATGCTATACAATGTACCCGGACGAACCAGCTCAAATATTAATGCAGAAACAACAATCAGCTTAGCCACCGATTTTGAGGGCACCATCATCGGGATCAAAGAGGCTTCCGGAGATTTTACCCAGGTGATGGATATCATACGTGAGAGGCCCGATGGATTTCTTGTGGCTTCCGGCGACGATGCCCATGCCCTGCCCATGATCTCAGCAGGAGGTGACGGGGTCATCAGCGTGATAGGAAATGCCTATCCTGCGCTGATGTCTACCATGGTTGCATCAGCACTGGATGGTTCCTATGAAAAGGCGCGTGAACTCCATTACAGGTTGTTCCCGATGATTAAAGCCATTTTTATGGAAGGGAATCCTTCAGGGGTTAAAGCAAGCATGGAGATCCAGGGATGGATCGAGAATGCAGTGCGGCTCCCACTAATCCCAGCAACTAATCTCCTTTACAAAGAGATCGCTCGACTGGATGGTCTGTTGCACCGTTCTGATTAGCCTGCAGCACCCGGCCTGCCGTGGCAGTTCTTATACTTCTTACCGCTTCCGCAGGGACAGGGATCATTTCGTCCCACTTTTTTCTCTACCCTGACTGGCTGCTGTGCCTGGGTACGGCCATCACTGGTCTTTCCATCCCCTGAAGGATCGTTGTACCTCGGCATCTCATCTTTGTTGGCTTCAAACTTACTGAGATCCATTTTCTTGGGTGCTGCGGCACGCTGCACACTGCTTGGATCGCGAAGGGGAATGTGTGCCTTCATCAAGGTAGCTACCACATCCTTGTTCACTTTATCGATCATAATTGAAAACAGCTCGAAAGCTTCAAACTTATAGATCAACAATGGATCCTTCTGTTCATACTGGGCATTTCTGACAGACTGGCGTAGATCATCCAATTCCCGTAAATGCTCCTGCCACGACTGATCAATGGTAGCCAGGATGATGCTCTTTTCATAGGAACGTACCAGCTCCTTCCCTCCCGAATTATAGCAGTCCTCAAGGTTGGCCAGTACCTGAAAAACCCTGGATCCATCTGAAACCGGAACCACAATGTTCTCATACACCTGGCGCTGGTGTTCATATACCTGGTTGATTACAGGCATGGCCTGTTCGGAGATGCTCTCCTGTTTGCGCTTATAAGCCTCCAGCAGGATCTCGTAGATCTTATCCACCATCTCACCACTGTTCATCCGCTTGAACTCGTCTGCTGAGACAGGCGATTCAATGGAGAAGAAACGGATCAGCTCCAGCTTGAAACCATCATAATCGCCACTGGAGTGGAATGCATCGACAATGCTTTCGGTGACATCGAACATCATGTTAGCAATATCGAGACCTATCCGCTCTCCATACAAAGCATGCTTTCTGCGCCTGTAGATCACCTCACGCTGTGAGTTCATTACATCATCATATTCCAGCAGGTTCTTCCGGATTCCGAAGTTGTTCTCTTCCACCTTCTTCTGGGCACGTTCAATGGACTTGGTGATCATTGAATGCTGGATCACCTCCCCCTCTTTCAGTCCCAGTTTATCCATCATCCCGGCAATCCGTTCGGAACCAAACAGCCTCATCAGATCATCTTCCAGGGAGACATAAAACTGGGAGGAACCAGCATCACCCTGCCTTCCCGACCTACCCCGCAGCTGGCGGTCTACCCGCCTTGAATCGTGACGCTCAGTTCCGATAATGGCTAGTCCACCTGCTACCTTGACCTCATCGGAGAGCTTGATATCGGTACCCCGTCCGGCCATGTTGGTAGCAATGGTCACAGTTCCGGCCTTACCTGCCTGTGCAACCACTTCAGCCTCGCGCTGGTGGAGTTTTGCATTCAGTACATTATGAGGTATCTTCCTGATATGAAGCATTTTTGACAATAACTCCGAGACTTCCACCGTGGTGGTTCCCACCAGGGCGGGCCGTCCCAATTTATTGAGTTGCACAAGCTCATCAATCACTGCATTGTATTTCTCCCGCCTTGTCTTATAGACCAAGTCTTCGCGGTCGTCCCTTACAATGGGCCGGTTGGTGGGAATCACCATCACATCCAGTTTGTAGATGTCCCAGAATTCACCCGCTTCGGTTTCGGCTGTACCGGTCATACCTGCAAGCTTGTGGTACATCCTGAAATAATTCTGCAGGGTGATAGTAGCCCAGGTCTGGGTGGCTGCTTCCACCTTCACATTCTCCTTGGCTTCGATGGCCTGATGAAGTCCGTCGCTGTATCTTCTGCCCTCCATGATCCTACCGGTCTGTTCATCTACGATCTTGACCTTGTTATCTATGACCACATACTCCACCTCCTTTTCAAACATGGCGTATGCCTTCATAAGCTGGTTGACTGTGTGGATCCGCTCCGATTTCACTGCATAATCCTGAAGCATCTTGTCCTTCACCTCCAGTTTCTTCTTATCGGACATGGTGGACTTCTCGATCTCGGCCACTTCTGAACCTATGTCGGGCATAATAAAAAACGCAGGATCGTCAGAAGAACCTGTAATCAGGTCAATCCCCTTCTCTGTAAGCTCCACTGAATTTTGCTTCTCTTCGATGATAAAAAAGAGGTCGTCAGTCACCAGGTGCATGTTCTTGGACT
>JAGLPR010000227.1 GCA_023137255.1 Bacteroidales bacterium
GGTTGTGCATCAGCATTTGCAAAATCGGTTACCAGAGGAACATTTCCGAACCAATCGATCAGTTGCCAGTAAAAGAAGCCCCTGATGGCCCGGAGCTCCGCAATAAATGCAGCTGCCACACCAGGATCCATCGATCCCTCATCGACAAGGACTTCGAATTGGTAGATCAGACGGTTGGCCGTATTTACACCACCAAAGCCGAAGTTCCATCCTCCATTCATACCCCCGTCTTCACGGGTCCAGGCATGAAGGTGCCATCTTCTCCAGTCACCACCGTCATCCCAGTCCTGACCACGTGTGGGCACGACCATTTCGTCGGTAGAAACACAATTCAGGTTCCATGGATCGCCAGAACCCCAATTGCCAAATTGTGTATAGGCAGCACCCAGGGCAGCAAGGATCTCCTCTTCAGAGTTGAAGAAATTATCCGGTGTTACTTCACCGTAAAGTTCTTCATCCAGGTTAGTACATGACTGGTTAATAGTGGCTGTCACCATGACTGCGATAACTGCCATAACCAGAAAAAGTGATTTTCTCATATTATATCTATCTGTTGTTTTCATATCGTCTGTTTTTAGAGGGTTAGAAACCGAGGCTTACACCCAGTGAAACAGACCTGGTCCTGAACCAGGTATTCCTTCTATCGATACCGGGAATCAGTACATTTCCTCCATCGTCATATCTCGGACTGGGATCCACACCTTTATAACCGGTAATGAAGAACAGGTTGTTCCCTGACACAAAGACCCGGATATTCCTGAAAGCGCTGCTTCCCGACATATCGAAGTTATATGCAAGCGTCATGTTGTCCAGTGCAAAGAAAGAGGCATCCTCAATATGATAGCTGGACAGTACACCTGAAGAGTTATTCAGCAGGGTTCCGGTCTCAGAGTTCCTCAAATCGTCGGCTGTTGCCGGCAGGTTGTAGGAGCCAATCATCTCAGGCACCTCGTAGAATCCACGATAGGTATTGTTCAGATCGTGTCCCAGTACGCTGCGGAAGAAGATATTCAAATCAAAATTCTTGTATTTGAAATTATTCCCCCAACCAAATTCGGCATTGGGTAGTCCGTTACCGGTTACGGAGCGGTCCAGCTCATCTATGGTACCATCCTCATTGGTGTCCCTAAGAATCAGGTCACCATCGGGACCTACCTCTATAAAGGTGTGTGTCCAGAGTTGTCCGATGGGCTGACCCTCTTCAGCTCTGACCAGCGGTACATCACTCTGTCCGGGAGCACCCATTCCACCCAGGTCACGTACCCCGTAGCTGAGCTCAGCGCTATTATACGTTCCGGAGAGAGAGACCAGCTCATTCTTCAGATAGTAGGTAGGTGTAATGGTCGTGCTGTAAGAGAAATCGCCCGATTGTACGGCGTTCCAGCTCAGGGTCAGTTCCAGACCACTGTTCTGGATCTCACCCAGGTTCAGCCATGCTGTGGTATAGAGGTTTGGTGGAACCGGCACCTCGTATTCGAAAAGAAGGTCGGTGGTGGTCCTTGTATAGTAGTCAAATGAACCAAAAAGTTTCCCGTCCAGCAGTGAAAAGTCCAAACCGATGTCAAGTTCACCCTTCTTCTCCCAGCCCAGGTCCGCATTGGCATTACTAACAGGAGCATAACCAGGAATAAATTCACCATTGTAATAGAAGTTCCCTGAAGGTCCGAGACGCATCAACGACATGTATGGATCTGGAGGCAGTGCACCAGTAATCCCGTAACTGGCCCTCAGTTTCAGATTGTCCATTGAGGAGATATCCAGAACATTGGCCAGGTCCACACCTGCACCAACGGCAGGGAAGATCCCCCACTTGTTACCCTCTCCAAATCTGCTGGATCCTTCGTAACGTGCACTGGCCATCAGGAACCAGCTATCGGTCACATTCAGGTTGACACGACCAAAGAAAGCGGCCAGCGTAGACATGTTCTGATAACTGTTCACGTCGCCAATTCCTTCATTAAAGTCCTTGGAAGCTCCCAGGTTGTTATAGGTAAAGGCATCGGTGATAAAATCACCACCTTCAGCATAGAAATTTTGATAACTAAAGCTCTGGTAGGAATATCCTCCCAGAATGGTCAGGCTTGCACCTTGGATGTCGGTTATATAGTTGATGGTTGATTCGAACAGCTGGAAAGAGTTCTCCTCATAGGACCTCATTGCCAGACCGTTTCTGTCCATACCGGTCCCATAACTGTTCTTGTCACGATACTGATTACACTGTTCGTTTCGATTCTGTATGGAGTAGAAGGCATCTACCTTCAGACCGTCAATAATTTCAAAAGCGCCTCTCAGGGCTATGTTGATCCGTTGGTTTTCATGATCATGGGGATTCTGTTCCAGCATGGCCACGGGATTGTAATAGTCATACAATACCTGTTGGAAGTAGCCATCGTATTGCTCATACTGCGGATCATCACTTCTGACAGGAGCGGTTGGGTTGTAAATAGAGGCATAACGGAATGCTTCGTCCCAACCCATTTGCGATTCCCGCTGGGTGGCGCCGATATTCAGGTCCACGGTCAGGCGGTCGTTAATGGCTTTCTGGCTTATATTCAATCTTCCGTTGTACTGGGTATACCCGCTATTAATAGCAACACCATCACCATCACGGAAGTTGAAAGAGGCCATATATTTGGTCTTATCGGTACCTCCCGACATGCTCAGGTTGTGTACCTGCTGAATGGCATTCTGGGTGGTCTCTTCGAACCAGTTAGTATCGAAGCCAAAATCGGTTCCTTCGCCGGTTTCCGCTGACATGGCTCTCCACTGCTCGGGATCCATTACATTGGGATATTTACCCACCGTCTCGAGGGTGACCATGCCATTGTAATCGATATGGGCAGTTCCCCTTCTACCTTTCTTGGTAGTTACAAGGATCACACCCTGGGAACCCCTGGTACCATAAATGGCAGCAGCAGAACCGTCTTTCAGAACGTCCATGGATTCAATGTCATTGGGATCCA
>JAGLPR010000228.1 GCA_023137255.1 Bacteroidales bacterium
AGTTGCTGGAACCGTTCTTCTTGGCGGATGCTTTCAAACAGGGGATCCAGACCGTTCAACATTTCGAGACTATAAGATACTTGCCAGTTTGTCCGCGTTAACTCCTCCAAATAAAAATAGGCTGAATCCTTTTCACCCAAAAACGCATATACTCCGGCAATATCAAAAGTTGCACCCGTCCTGCTATAGCTGCTATTCATTTCAATATGTCTCCTGCAGTGTTCGATCATCTGACTAAAATAGTAACGGGCTTCGTCCCTTTGCCCAACCATCCACAACGTATGCCCCATACGGTTCATGTCATTAACATCAAGATTACCTGTGGTTTCCAGCTGACTGAAATACCTGGAATAGTAGGAATACGCTTCTTCATATCGCTTTGAATCGAGAAATGCCCTTCCCATATACAGTATGGCATCTGTGCTCGTTGAATCAATATCAAAAGCAGATTTGGCAAATTTATTTGCATCCTCCTGGTTCCCCAGTAGAAACTCCACGACATACCTCATAAGATAATAGGTGATCGAATCCCCGGTAATAGATAGAAAGTGGTTGAGGTATTGGAGACTCTTCTCATAAAAACCCATATTCAAGTATGCGCCTTGAAGGTCTATGTAAATGATGGGTAACACTGCCCCGCGCTCCAGTCTTTCTGCCTCATGTATCAGTTTGATCCCATTCACATAATCATAGAGGTAGCGATAGGTTGATGCAACTCCCGTTAAAGCCATAGTATGATTGGGATTGATGTTCAAAGCTTGTTCAAAAAAACCAAGGCTTTCATCTAGGTTTCCGCTTTCCTGCTCATACATGCCTTTGGCAAAATATACATCTGCGATCTGATCATCCAGGAGTAGTGCCTTCTTGGCAAGAAGGTTCATTGTGTCGAGGTTTTTTGATACATAATAATCAGCTGAGTATTGATCGCCTGATGTAGTTGTTGTGAAATATCTGCTGTAATAGACCATTGCAAGTCCGGCATAAGCACTGGCATAATCAGGATCGTATTCCAGCGCTTTGTTAAAAAAATACTCGGCTTTTTCCAGTCTGGACCAGTACTCGCGATTGAGTAATGAACTCCAGTATTCTTCTCTTCCTCTTTGGTAAAAATCCAATGCCGTCAGGCTGGTGGTAGGTATTTTCTCTATAAGCTCCTTCTCTTCGGGAGTTATTGCAACCTCGATCTCTTTAGCAATAGTTTGCGCTACTTCACTTTGTACAACCAGAATGTCTTTGTAATTCCTGTCATACTCTTTGAAAAACAGATGATCTCCCTCCTCTGCAACCACTAATTGAATAGTAAGCTTAACTTGATCTTCTATCATCAAGAAGCTACCCTCAATTAGATAACTTACATCTAATTCTTCTCCTATTTCCTTGGCTGATTTCTTATTTTCTCTATATTGTTCTACAGATGTTCTTGGCATTACTCTGAGTCCTTCAATCATTGAAAGATGCCCTGTGATTGCATCTAACACTCCATTTGCCAAATATTGTTTATTAGGGTCTTCACTCAAATATTCCAATGGTAAAACAGCTATAGATTTCTCAAGAATCTTCTTATTATTGGCTCGCGGAATAATGTTCAGGATGATCAATCCAACAATCACCACAAAACTGATATAGCTGGCAATCTTCCAACTATTTGAAGTAACTGGCTTATCATCTTCTTTTACCTTACGAGCAGGCTCTGTCTTTACAATTCCTCCTTCCGGGTGTATATCGTATATCCAGGAGAGAATAATAGCTATTATGAATCCAATGCAGAGAAGAACAATAACCATAGGCAAGAACCACTCAGGTAGCTTCAGCGGCTCAACAATGATAGAAACCAACTCAAGTATGACAAAAGCTGCAGCTGCATAGACAGTAATTACACGTACTACCTTTCTACGCTTTAACTCTTGCCAAAATTGGGATAGTTTATTTTGATTACTGGACATTTAGGAATATTGTGGCTATTGCAATATAAGACCTTAACACCTATAAGACAAATCAGCATATTCAACCAGTTCCCAATTCATCGGTTTCAATAGTTGCAAACCGTTCCTCATAAGTCAATATCAAATGATCCAGGAGCTCAATATCAACAAGCTTTAATGCTTCTTTGACATTCCTTGTTATCCTCTTATCTGCATCACTGGCCCCCAAATTCCCACCAGGATGGTTATGAGCAAGGATAACAGCTGCTGCATTAGCCTTGATTGCGTATTGCAGTATAACTCTAGTATCAATGATACAGCCGTTCAGTCCACCCTTTGTCAAGTGGGCAACCCCAAGTACCCTATTAGCCCTATTCAGCATGATCATCTTTACTTCTTCTATATGCTCAATAGTGGATTTGTCCCATACTTTGAAGAATAATTTAGCTGCATCTTCAGCATTCTTAATCTGTATCCGGTCTGAGGCTTTAACTTCAGACATGTACATCAGCTTCACTTATGCTGCCTTATACATTGTTATCGTTGTTGTCATTTGTTTTCATGTTGTTGTGATTTAGTGATTATTAACTGTTTTGAGTGATGGCATTAGTGGGGCGAGCTGATTTTGGTGAAAAAACTGGAACAGGGCATCTGGGTGTAAAATTCCTGTACATTGAATTCCCAAATATTAAGAAGAAAAATCTTGTAAAACTAGAAGACAGGCAATTTGAGAAGGAATTCGCTGTATATTCTAAGGACCAGGTGGAGGCAAGATATGTTCTTACTCCCATGCTCATGCAAAAGATACTTGATTTCAATAAACAAACTCGCCGGGGGATTTTTCTATCATTCAGTAAATCCAGAATAAATATTGCAGTTCCGTTGGGAAATATTTTTGAACCTCCATTCAGAAGATCAGTTACAGACTATGATTATTTTAAAAAGAATTATTATTATTTGTCACTTTTCGCTGAAATAGTAGAAGAACTAGATCTAAATACGCGGATCTGGGGCAAGAAATAGTGTCAGCTTATCATCCCAAAGCAATAATAAGCTGCTATTGCTGCTAATCTGGTCACCAGTGATGCGGAGTTCAAGGGAATAGAGTATATGACTCATAATCAGGGGGTCGCTGGTTCGAGCCCAGCTGGGCCCATAAAAGCAGCCAACCGGCTGCTTTTTTTGTACCAACCGGTCTCTCATGCTATTGTCAAAGGGATAATTTTTGCATAATCTCGTCGGGCAGGCCATCGTAATTAGGCGATTGCTCAAACTCTGCAGAATTATAGGAATTCCAGAATAATATCTTTTCTTCCAAATCTGCCTTCCTGCAGTAATCGAGGCAGGCAGCCAGGGTTTTGCCTGTATAGGTGGTCTCAAGACTGATGCGGGAAGCTGCCTGTTCGACTGCCTCCTTCCCCCCAACTGTTACCACGCCGTAACCTCCTCCAAGGTAATTGGTCAGCAGGTCAAAATCAGCCTTTTCAATTCTCACCCGGGGTATGGAACGGTCATATTTGCGGAGGTAATCCGCTACCTTCTGTGCATAATACCTGATAATATACGGATAGGCAGGAAATGAATCTACCACCCGTACACCCACCACACGGGTGGAAAGACCAGCTATCTTCAATCCGGCGATCAGCCCGGAAATGGTTCCGCAGGTTCCGGCAGCAACAAACAGCTTATCCGGTTCCGGAAGCAGACCAGCCTTTACCTGTTCAGCAATCTCGAATGCCGCATTTACATGTCCGACATTACTCAATCCGCAGGTCCCACCGGACAAGATAAAATAGGGTGCTTCACCCTTACCTTTCAATTCCCTGAAAAGCCGTCTGGAATACCTGTAAGCGTCTTTGGTATTTTGACAATAGTGGATCTTTGCACCTGCAGCCAGGAATCCCGCCAGGTTCCGTCGTACATACTTTGTGACCGGCTGGTCTGACAAGCAGAGGTGGACATTGAGCCCCTGCCTCCCGCCATGGATTGCCGTGGCCAGTGAATGATTCGAGCCCAGTCCCCCGATAGTAATCAGACTCTTGCGCCCCCTCAGCCTGGCATCTTCCAGCAGATGCTCCAGCTTCCTGACCTTGTTTCCCCCATATACCGGAGAAGTCAGGTCATCCCTTTTTACCCAGAGCTTTCCTTCCGGCAGCCCGAGAGAGGAACCCAACTTCTCAATCGGTGTCGGTAAATCCCCCAGGCTTATCCAGGGTATATGCTGCGCCAGTGGCGGATATGCCCTGAACAGTGCACTTCGCAATAGCTTTTCTTCGGTGGAATGAAAATCATTGGACCGGCTTCCTATACGGTTCAGTTTATGAAGGATATACCCCACCCCGCCTGATCCTGCAGCCAGAATACCCAGGAGTGCTCCGCCAGTAGCTAAAAATATTCGACGGCTCATTGTTTTTTTATGTGAATTTGACATATTCATCAATCATAAACACCTCATCCAGTTTCCGGGTCTGGCCATCAAGCACAAATTCAAGACAGGCAGATGAATAAAACTTTATACCCCTTGGTTCTCTGGATATCCGCCTGAGTATTGCCAGTCCAAGGCGGCCCAGTTCTTTCAGATTCTCCATGAATTCAGAAACAATAGCCGGCTTCAGGTGAACCACTTTTAACGCCAGCTGCATTCTTTGAGATGAAGCCTTAATCATATATGAGGCAGGACAGGTAATACCAGGGGATATAAATTCTTCCCACCGGTCCGCGTGAACCGAGATTTTATCAAGCCTTATGGTCTCTCCCCCAGCCTGAACCATCATTTGAGCTCCAGTTACCTCATCATGGGCACCCAGAGCATACGAAAAGGTCAGGTCCAGGTCCTGGCTGTGAAGGCGGCCCCAGTATAACTGGCGGACCGGAACCCTGAACGGTGACATGGTTGAATAAAGATAATCGGCATACCCGGTCCCTGTGATCTTCTCCTCATCCATCACCTGCTCCCTTTCTCCTTCAATGCGGATCCTTCCCTCTACCATAGCCTTCAGATACAGCGGTTTCCATTCAAGGTATCCGTTTCCCCTTTTTCGAATTTTCATTCCTAATCTAATAAAGTCCGATGGATGAACCGGATTGATGTTCAGCTCGATTTCCATTCCGCGAAGGAGAAGCATTATCTTACCCATCTCCTCCTCATACAGGATATGTCCCTGGCGGGTCGAAATGGTATGTCCCGATCGCTTGATCACTTTCAGCTTCCGGTTTAGATGAAAGTTGTGCCCCTCTCCAAACCGTGAAATGTTAACTTCCACAAAACACACCCGAATGCCCAAAACCTCCAGGAGGGTATGGAAAAAAATGATGTAATCCCGATCAAGAGTCAGGACATCAACAAACCATTTTTCAAATCTGAATATACGCATGGGCGTATTACCTTTTTCTCATTTTCGACCAGAAAATAAACATGGCCAGGGCCAGCATGATCCCGCCATACAGAAGACTACCCACCAACGCTCGTGAAATACCATAATCCGAAAATGCGGATATGTTACTCACCTGCGACGGGAAAAAGGCCGGGAGTCCCCTGATCAGGGCTTTATTCAATGCCCCGGCGTAAAAGATCGGGTTCTGCAGCCATCCGACATCAATATTTGCAAGCAGGGTGATTAGCAGAATGCCTTCAAGCTCACCCCTGAGGAGGGAACCGATCAGTAGCCCGTAACTGCCATAAACGAAACCGACCAGAATGAATCCGCAGACGACGAACAGGAAACTTTCTGGATGAAAAAAGATTCGGAGCATGCTGCCGACATAAAAACCAACAAGGATAATAATGGCAAACATCACAAGCAGTTTTGACAATGAGATCTCCGAAGTTGTAAACCCGCATATGATAAGGCGTCGTGTCACACCAACGTTACGCTGGATAAGGCTCATCGACAAAAACGCCGCCAGGAGTCCCGTGGAGGCAAGTCCCATAAATACCAGCCCGAGATGCCTTGCAGGAACCATTAGTCCAGGCTCACCCTCTACAGCAGCCAGCCGGAAGGGTATAGGCATCATATTTGTAGTCAGATAGGTAATGGCATAGAAGATGGAAGGTATAACCAATAGCAGGAGGATGACGATTCTGCGTCGGAAAACCTCACGCAATGTCATCAAAGATGCTATCCAGATGTAACGCCCTCTCATGACAACCTCCCTTCCCGGAGTTCAAATATTCTATCAATGTTCTTCCGATCATAGATAAGGTGGGATACGATCAGGAAGCTTGTACCGTTCTCTTTCAGGGTATGCACAAGCCTCCAGAAGTACAGGTAACTCTCCCAGTCAAAAGCGGCATAGGGTTCATCGAGGATAAGCAGCTCGGGGGAGTGCAGCAGGGCCAGGAAAAGGTTCAGTTTCTGCCGGGTACCACCGCTCAGTTTCGCGACACGGGTATCCATATCTTTGCGAAGCTGAAAATCCTCGCGCAGGTTCTGCAGGTTCATCCTCCAGC
>JAGLPR010000229.1 GCA_023137255.1 Bacteroidales bacterium
GACCGAATACTAGCTCATATGCTGGCATATCTTGAAAAAATCCAATATTGGAACCTGAGATTAATACTCCCCGTCAAACGGCTATCTTTAATTCAAATATCAGTGCACAGCGGGAGTTTTTAGACAGACTGCCGTTATGCACTGAGAAAATTTAGTAACAGTCATTAATAGTATACAATTATGGCATGGGAAAATCGCCGTAATCCTAGATATGGTTTGATACTTACAGCTTCCAAAGCGCGGGAGACTGTCGAAGCATTGCATGGGGTTCACGGGAAATTAGGAGAGCGACTATGAAGCGAAAGCAAATTTTCATCAGCAGTGTCCAAAGTGAGTTTGCTCATACACGGGACAAGCTAGCCTCGTTCATCAACAACGATCCCTACTGGAGCCAATTTTTCTATGCCTTCATCTTTGAGAACCTCCCGGCCAGCCGGCGGAGCCCATCAGACATCTATCTGGGGGAAATCGACAAGTGTGCCATCTATCTGGGAATCTTTGGACTTCGTTACGGAAGACTTAACGAAAACGGGATTTCAGCCACGGAACAGGAGTTTGACTACGCCATTGAGATAGGCCGTGATCCCCTGATTTTTGTCAAGAAACTGACTCCGAAAGCGCTCCGAGCGAAACGCATGCAAGCACTCATTCTGAAAGCCAGCACCCATACCTACACCCGGTTCCGTAACACGGACCACCTCTGTAGCGAGGTCCAGAGAAGCTTGCTTTACTGGCAACAGGAACAAAACCGGAGGACTGCACCATGAAAGATCCCTTCTATCTAACACCGGCAAAAGGCGGAAAGTTATCCGATATCGCATCAGACCGCATTGATTGGTTTGTCACTGAAGCCTCCGCGAAGAGGAAGTTCTCCTTCGAGACGACACCGACGCCGAAGACTGTGCTGAACGAGTTAGGTCTGCTCGACAAGAACCAACTTCTTCACGCAGCCTTGATGCTTTTCGGAAAGAAGCCTCAGCGCTTCTGTCCAGGGGCTGTTGTGAAGTGCTCCCATTATCACGGTACCACGGTAACTCGCCCGATCCCAAGCCATCAGGTCCTTGGAAATACCCTCTTCGAGCAAGTCGACGCCGCGGCTGATTTCGTTCTCTCCCGACTAGACCGCACCATCGGAGACCGAGAGGAGACCACGGCCGCCGAGGAGAAACTAGAAATCCCCAAAGAGGCGATTCGCGAGATTATCGTCAATGCCGTCGTACACCGTGACTACGATTCCAATGCCTCTGTGCAGATCGACGTCTTTGCGGATCGGGTGGAGATCTTGAATCCCGGTGGGCTTCCCGACGAACTCACCGTCGACGATCTAGTCAAGGTACATCTCTCGGTTCCAGTGAATCCCTTCCTCGCCCGACCCTTCTATCTGGCTGGCTACATCAACCAACTCGGCTACGGCACCCGGAACGTCGTCAAGTGGTGCAGGAAAGCTGGTCTTCCCGACCCTAATTTCGATCCGGCAGAGAACCGTTTCCGGGTCACCATTTGGCGCAACTGGCTCACCAATGATCGCATGAAGGGTCTGAATTTAAATGAAAGGCAGGTCAAAGCCGTTCAATTTCTCAAATCGAACCTTCGCATCACAAATGCAGAATACCAGAAGTTGACAGGTGTGTCGCGTGCGACTACCAAGCGGGATCTCGATGAAATGGTGAAAATAGGACTTCTCAAACGCGAAGGGGCCGGCCGATCTGCCTACTACCGACTCACCGTGAATTGGCTCAAAAATGGCTCAAACGGCTCACTCGACCGTAAAACCAGAAATGGCTCATAAACGGCTCAAATGGCTCAATAACCCAGCATTAGGAGGAGGAAGGGAAAAATGACAAAAAGCATCATCTGCACTACGACCACGATCTACACGGTGTTTTTGATCACCATGGTGACCGTCATATCGGACAACGCCTTACGGTGCACGTATTTAAGCGCCATATGAAAAATGGAAAGACGAACTAAAATAGCCAGCGCATAACAATTCACTAAAGCGGACGCTATGGTCGCCTTAACACTTTTTTGTTGGGATAGCGGGCGCCGGTTAGTTCCATCGTTAGATCGCAAAAGGAGTTGAAAAAATGAGCAGTAGGAAAATGATAATCTATGCTATTGTCCTGACGATTGCCGCAGTGGGACAGATCGTCGTAGCATTTTTATTCTATAATCCAGAAGATAATGTACCATTGATAAACATCGGTTGGGGCATGCTATTGCTTTCCGGCATCTTTGGCTGGTTGCCAATCTTTACCTTCCGCAGAAAGGGGAGCGTAAAAGGCAGAGGGTACATTCGCACAACAGTATTAGTGGATAGTGGGGTATATGGGATCGTTCGCCATCCACAATATCTGGCAGGTGTTTTGATGAGCATAGCTTTACCTATGATCTCGCAACACTGGCTTGTCGTAGTTTTGGGGCTTGTTGCAGCAGTAATATACTATTTGAATACATACGATGAAGAAAAAGGATCCATCGAGAAATTTGGGAAAGAGTATGAACAATACATGAAAAGAGTTCCCCGAATAAATTTTGTTTTAGGGATAATTCGGTCAATGCGTAGAAGTAGAAAATAGTTGTAATCAAAACAGGGTAAACAGTATGGAATACAACAAAAATAAGGTCGATGAAATGACATTAGCGCTTCTCTATCTCACCACCTTTCTTGATAAGTATGGTGCTAGAACCTGGAAAGGCATGGATTGGGACACACTTGATAGATTATATGAGAAGGGCTTTATTGGTGATCCTAAGAGTAAGACCAAATCAGTTGTACTGACTGAAGAAGGCGAAAAGCTATCAGAAGAATTGTTTGTTAAACATTTCGGTATATGAGAACAAAAAAGAAATCAGCGCATAAAACCCCGCGTAGAGCCGACCCACCTACGGAGGAGGGTACGTAGCGCGAAAATTGCAAAAAGGCAAATCACGGAAACCGTGTAAAATATCCGGGTTCTAAAAATCATCATGTGAATCTCTTGGCACGTAATAAAAAAAACCATCTTCTGCACCGATCAAAAGATCGCGAACTCCGTCACCATTCCAGTCAACCGTAGTGGGTGAGGTACTGTGTCCGCCCAGTATCACCGATGAGAGGTCTCCTCTATTCTGAAAGACAAATTCACCCTGTTTGCCCATATTCAGGTAAAGGACTGTATTGATACTATTCATGAGAAGGTCCAGGTCACCATCCTGATCCCAGTCCACCAGATCAATCTTCCTGCGGCCACTGCTGCCTGCTTTTTTGGCATTGAGCCTCAAAAGTTTGCCTTTATCATCATAGAATATCCGTTTCCCGGGCATGAGTATCAGCCTCTCCTCAATCATCTTTCGTTGGAAAAAGCTAAGATATCCTTCGTGGTCAATGACCACCAGATCGTTAAGACCATCTTCATTTAAGTCGATCACAAGGGGCCTTGTACGCCATTGCACCACAAGCTCTTCAGATTCAGGATCCCACCAGTTCCATGCTGGTTTGGGGCTTGGCCCCTCCCAATCAACTTTTACCATTTGAGGGTCTTCCAGGAGAGGATGGGAGCGCGTTCCACTATTCTGCAGCCAGATAATTTTCCCAATAATGCTGTTCAGAACAATATCGGGCAGACCATCCATGTTCCAATCAGCCACAAAGGGTACGGTATATCCCCACTTTTCCTCTGCCGGTCCCTGGATGGAGAGCTTCGGTCCGGCCATGATCCGGAAAGTTTTATTGTTGGTTTTCAGCCTTTCGGGTGCAGACCATTTTGGCGGATCCTCACCGTCCAGGTTTTCTATAAATTCAACAAAGCCGGCTGTGTTGCCTGCAATAATATCCTCGTCCCCGTCATCATCCCAGTCATAGCTGCATGGTGTGGAGAGGGCTCCGCATTTGACATATTCAGCTTTTTGCTTAAAATATTCGGGCTGTGCAAGGATGGGTTGGCCCAGCTGATCCAGGCCCTTGTTCTCTATGAGGACCACCCGGCCGTCCTCCTTGCCGACAATAATATCAGGATCCTCATCGAAATCCCAGTCATATACAACTACTTCGGGCATTTCAAGTTCCAGGTGCAGTGTCTGCCCGTCTACCTTCATGAATACACCTTTTTTATATACAGGTTCAGTTCGGGTCCCGCTATTTTCGAAAAAGGTGATCCTGTCCAGGAATTCTCCACAAATAAGATCCAGGTCTCCATCCTGATCCCAGTCCACCAGGTTCGGGGAGGGTTTACCATACAGATCAATGGCTTGACCATCAGCCATAATTTTCCTGGCTTTCCCATAGTCAGGATTATCATTGGTCCCACTGTTTATAACATGGTATATGTAACCATGCAGTGGGCCATTGGTCCATATTCCCTCCGCGTTAAATGCATCATCCCAGCCATAGTCACGCCAGTCGCTTACCCCAATGAGCAAGTCAAAGATGCCGTCACCGTTGTAATCGGCGTATTTCCACTGGTTGGCCCGTCCACTGTGGAATTTTTGTTTGAATTCGATATTGACTGGTTTGTTGTACAGCTGTTTTCTGAAATTCTGATAGGTGGTGCCTGGAGTACATACGACCATTTTACCACCGGGCCAGGATACAGCCATTCGTCTCTCACCCCCGGCTAACCATTTGCCGGGACTAAAAATATTGTTCCCGTTATTCTCGAAAAAGTAGAGACCATTGGACGGCTTATCACTGGTAGAGACCAGCAGGTCGGTATCCCCATCCTGGTCCCAGTCAACAGGAATGGGATTGGCCCAGAGACCTACACCCAGATCAACGATCAGGTCGGGATTGTTATATTTCAGACGTACTGAATCCGGACTGTCAATATCTTCAAACCTACCGGTAGAGGTACTGGATAAAAAAGCCGTTACTAACAATAAATAGTACAAATTCATTTTTGTGATACTTTATTCTATCAATCCGTGATAAGATGCCATATAATAGGGTAGAAGATATATGGTTCCTTCCTGTTCGGAATAACCGCTTCCTTCTGTTGCATCAAGGGCGAATCCATCACGATCCAGCCTCACATGACAACGTTCATCAATGGGCAGAGCTTTCCCGTCAACATGCCAGCCTGTTTTTTGCAGGTGCTCATCTGCCTGTTCATATGTGTTATCCGGACGTTCGGGATTCACCGGCCGCCATCCTTCCTGTACCACCTGTCCCGGGGTAGGGTCAAAAACAATATCCAGTCGGTGCCGGTTATCCATTCTGTACCCGATCAGATCAAGGGGCAATCTCTGAAGTGTCTCAAGTATGTCTTCAGTTTTAAAGTCTGTCCTGTAGAATTCTTTCGCAGTGAATTCAGCATAAGGACCGGCCTCCGGGAAATATTTACCGGAGCTGTATATACCACTATCAATCAGGCTATTAAATTTATTTACATGGGCCGCATAGAGCACATTCCAGAAAGCACTTTTCTGCTTACTGATGTGAAGCCAGGCGTTTTCAAGGCTTTCCCTGTACATCATGATCAGTTCGGGATCCTTTTCATACTTAAGCAGCCCGTACATACTCATAAGGCAAAGATTGTTATCCCATGGTACAACATCTTCCGGGGGGAAATACATTTTGGATAACATGGCATTGATATGATACTGATGCCTGTCACGCAGCATCTTAGCGGTTTCCATATATTTATTGTCTCCTGTAACGTGATGTGCCACATTCAGAAACGAAAGCATCATCATGGAGTTCAGGCCCCTTTGATCCCATCCCCATACTGAATTAAAAAATTCCGGTGAAAAGTCTGCCCATCTTGTTGGTTTGCCATCATGATCCTGCAGGTAAAATCCATGACGGATCAAATGATCTGTGATATCGCCCACCACTTCTCTTACCAACATTTTCTCTTCCTCAGTATCGGCAACCAAATCATAATAAATACCATAGAAAAAATAGTGCCCTGCTAATTCATCTGAACTTGTATCGCACTTCCAGAGGTATTTTCCGTCTTTGCTTTTAACAAATCGTGGAGTGATATCTTTCCAGAAAGGATCCTCCTTCTGTTTTCTTATGTTGTACTCGTGACCGTA
>JAGLPR010000023.1 GCA_023137255.1 Bacteroidales bacterium
GGTCAGAAACCCGACTCCACCTTTCAGGATAAAGGGATGAATTCGTTCAACCATTACGCCTACGGGGCCATAGGTAAATGGCTCTACCAGGTGGTGGCTGGAATCGGGATCGATGAGTACCATCCCGGTTACAAACACATCATTATCCATCCGCGTCCGGGTGGCGGACTCACCTCGGCAAAGGCCACGCATCAATCTATGTACGGAGAGATTGTTTCGGGCTGGAAACTTGAAGGGGATCAGATGACCATGGAGATTGAGGTCCCTGCCAACACCAGTGCCACCATACACATCCCTGGCGGACCTTCAGGAATAGTGGTCAATGGAACCCCCCTGGAAGAGTCGGGAATCAGTTTCAAAAAGCTGGATGGCAAAGTGGTTGGCAAAACAGGATCGGGTAGCTATACCATTGTTACATCCTTATAAAATTATTTCCTGTGAGGCATATTTCCTGGTTGCTGTTGATACTGGTATCGTGCAGCGGTTCGCATGAAAAGAACACGTTGCCCGAGACACCCAATGTGCTGTTTATCGCTGTGGACGATCTGCGGCCCGAACTGGCTTGTTACGGTAAGAGTCATATTGAGTCGCCCAATATCGACCGGTTGGCGCAGCAGGGAACCCGTTTCGACCGATCCTACTGCAACATTCCGGTTTGCGGGGCGTCCAGGGCCAGCCTGATGACCGGCCTTCGTCCTGCCCGGAACCGCTTCCTGACTTATCTGACCAGGGCCGATGAAGAGGCTCCCGGCATTGTTACTTTGCCGGGACATTTCCGCCACAACGGGTACCAAACCATCAGCAATGGAAAGATCTTTCACCACGATGACGATTCAGAGGAGAGCTGGGATGAGATCTGGCATCCCCGTTCCAACAGTTCTTCGTGGAGAGATTATACCCTCACTGATAACATTCTTAAGGATACAGCTAACAGATATAGGGGAGCGCCTTTTGAACGGGCCAATGTGCCCGATGCCACTTACAAGGATGGAAAGATTGCTGAAAAGACCATTCAGGATTTACAAAAGCTGAAAGAGGGTAATAAACCTTTCTTTCTGGCAACCGGATTTTATAAACCTCACCTGCCGTTCAATGCACCGGAAAAGTATTGGGCCCTCTATGACGGGAAGGTCACACTTCCTGAAAACAATTATCCTCCCGAAAATGCACCGGCCCAGTCGCTGCACAATTTCGGGGAGCTTAGGGCTTACAGTGGTGTGCCCAAAGAGGGCCCGGTGACCGATGATTTTGCCAGACAGCTGATCCATGGATATCACGCCTGTGTAAGTTATACCGATGCCCAGATCGGGAAGATCCTCAGTGAACTGGAACGGCTGGAACTGGATCGCAACACCATTGTGATCCTGTGGGGCGATCATGGATGGAACCTGAGGGAACATGGTCTGTGGTGCAAGCATTGTAATTATGAAACCTCCCTGCACACTCCACTGATCGTTGTGGTGCCTGGGACGGATCAGGTAAAAGCATCGGGCCAGGTGGTGGAGTATGTGGATATCTATCCCACCCTTTGTGAACTGGCGGGACTGGAACTGCCCGTGCATCTGCAGGGAGATAGTTTCAAAGAGCTGCTTTTCGATGCAGAGGCTGTGAGCGATGGAGTGGCCGTTTGCCAGTGGTTTGCCGGGGTCACCACCATTCGGGAAAACTGGTTCTATACCGAATGGATCAGCGACAGCGACAGTGCCTATGCCAGGATGCTATATGACCACCGGGTGGACCCGGGTGAGAATGTAAATATCTCTGAACGGGAAGAGTACAGCACAGTGATCAGCGAATTAAGTGCTGAAATGCGGCGCAGCCGGGCTGAAAACTATTTCCGGTAGCAACTACTCATATTTCTGGTTTTTCTAAAAATTGAAGGCCTGGGGACGATGAACGCCCTGTTCGTCACATTAACCCCCAACAGGCCTGAAATTTCCATTTACTAACCAGAAAATCTTAATGACATGAAAAAACTATTATTTGGCTCCCTGTTTCTGACAGGGATCATCCTGTTTGTGGCCTTTGGGTGTACTAAGGAGGATGAAACTCAAACCCTTGATGATCAGACTTCCAACTCACTGGTCTACGAAGACAATTCGCTGATCGATGAGATAAGCCCCTATTTTTACGACAACCATATTTACCGGATCGAAAAGCTGGGGGAGAACCAGGAAAAGAGAGAGGTAGAGTCCGCCGCCAGGGAAAACGGCGTGGATATGGATTGCTTGCTGCTTACAGAGGTAAAGAAGTTCTACTTCAATCACACCGATGTGATCATGTACTCCATTCCGGCTGTCGATCCTGAGCAAACGGTGATTCTCTATAAGAGTCATGGCTTGTTCCAGGTGACCCTTGCAGAATTCAGACCGGTGGTCGGTCAAAAGACCCAGTTTAGTCTCCGGACAATGGATGACCATCTGTTTTATTCCTTTCAACTGGATGATCAGAACCGGATTGGGGAGTTTGTAATCAGTGACAATGAGCTTATTAAATCTTTCAATAGTGAAATCTATTTCTTAAATTTAGAAACAAGTCATCGGAAATCAACCACCACAGAGGATGCAACGTGTTGTCGCAGGGAAGCGGACTGGAGGGGATGTATGAAGTGCACATTGGATGCTTGTAACGAGAGCTGGGTTTGTAGGATATCAGCTTTTGTTGTAGGTCCCGAAATGGCTGCAGCTTTTGCTGCATCCTGCATTGGTGCTGGTCCCGATACATGGTGTTAACTTAAAACTTCACATGATGAGAAAACTTGCAAAATGGAAGTTCTGGAGTTTACTGGCATTCGGCCTTGCTTTCACATTTTTTGCGGCCTTTCTGTTTGCCACTGGCAGAGGTTCCAGTAGTCTGGCTGAACTAACTTTGATCGCGGGAGTGGGACAACTTGTTATCTTCACCGTCCTTTTGTTTTATCTCTATAAGGGTAAACTAAGGGATGCACTGAAGTCCTGAGTTAACATCCACGGCAACCCGGATCGTGGCTGGAAGTTCTTTTCCACCTTGGTCCGGGATGCTGTGGCTTGTTCTTTATGGGGAATTAACCGCGAAAATCGGAGGCTGCCTTTAGCATGGCCAGGTAGTTCTCAGTTGGGATATAAGACGGGATGCTGTTACCCGATCCCAGTGCGAAACCTCCAGTATCAAATGTTTTTTCAAGGAGTCTGGTGGCCCGTTGATACACCGCTTCCGGTGATTTGCGTGCAAGGAAGTCCATATCTATCCCCCCCATGATAGCAATCCGATCGTGCCACCAGTCATACGCGTCCTCTACCGGGTAGATTCCATCCTCAAAACTGTGTTTCCCATCCAGTTTCAGGTCATCGATGATCACATCCATAATATCACGCAGGTTACCACAGCTATGGAGGATGGCCGGTTTTCCCTGGCTATGTATAACCTCCACGATCTTCTTTGTATAGGGGAACACATACTCTTTCATCATCTCGTGCGGGAACATGGTCTGGGTCTTAAACCCCCAATCGTCGTTTACCACGCAGGCACCCACACTATCCATGGAGGCGACAATGGAGTAGAATTCAAGCAGCCTTTTCCCGATGTTCTCAAAAATATCCCGGGTCAGTTCCGGATCCAGAAGGTACATCATGCAGAGGTTCTCGAAACCCACAATATCGGTGGCGTTTTCCAGGATTCCTCCATTGCTGAATCCAAGCAACTTCATTCCATCGGGAAGGTACTCCGACAGCTGGTTGTAAAGCTTATAATTGCTCATACCTGCATCGGGCCAGGGGTACCCTTCAAAGGAGTCCCGGTCGGCAATCAGCGCTCCCTGGTTCTGGGACCTGCTGGCTAAGGATTCATGATCTCCCTTAGGGAAAGAGAATAAATTGGACTTCCAGGTGTATACCGGGGCATAATCATACCCCAGGTTCCTGAAAGCATCTATCACCATTCTGAAATGATTCAGAGATCCCGGCTCCGGCTCCCCATACTGAGGTGCAACCTGCCTGCAGGTTTCAAGGTTGAGAATGAATTCAAAGAGGACCGGCCGTTCAGTTTTTTCCCGCTTCAGTACACTGACCAGGTTTTCGAAATCGGGCTGAAAGGGTTTAAAAGGCAGGTCCATGTGCAGTGCTGATGAAAGAGTTATGCAAAATAGTCTACTTTGATAAAAAATCAAATTCCCTCGGAAGATTACTGAAGAATGATGCCCTGTTTTCTAATTCTGTGGCTATATTTAACAATGCGAAAGAGACCACTGATTCTACTGGCACTTTTTATGACAGGGTGTTCCACAGGGGAGATCCCCGGGATTCAAACCGGTATTGATGTCAGCCTTACCTATCCACAATACTGGGAATATAACGGGGAGCCGGTACTATTACTCGGTGGATCCGATGAGGACAATCTGTTCCAGTTGCCCCACCTGGAGCAACAGCTTGACAGGCTGGCATCGGTGGGAGGGAACTACGTACGTAATACCATGTCCAGCAGGGATAGCGGAAATGTTTGGGCCTTCCACCAGGATCCGGAATCCGGAAAATATGACCTCAATGAGTGGAACCCGGAGTACTGGAACCGTTTCCAGTCACTGCTGGAGCTAACCTCTCAAAGAGAGATTGTGGTACAGGTGGAGGTCTGGGCCACGTTCGATTTCTACCGCGATAACTGGGAGGTCAATCCCTTTAATCCGAAGAACAACCTCAACTATACAGAGGAGAGAACCAGGCTGCCTCTGGAGGTGAAGACCCATCCCACTCGGTGCGATAATCCCTTTTTCTGGTCCGTTCCCTCCCATCAGAACAACATGCCCCTTCTGCATTACCAGCAGCGTTTTGTGGACAAGTTGTTGTCCCACTCCCTGGAGTTTGGCAATGTGCTGTACTGTATTGATAATGAGACTTCAGTAACTTCCGAATGGGGAAAATTCTGGTCGGACTACATCCGGAAGAGGGCCAAAGAGAGGGTCAAAACCGTGCATGTGACAGAAATGTGGGACCCCTGGGACCTGAACCATATTTCGCACAGGGAGAGTTTTGATCACCCCGAGACCTACTCTTTCGTGGAGATTTCGCAGAACAATCACCAATGGGGAGAGAACCAGTGGACAAACGGACTTAAGCAGATCGAAAAACTGAGGCTTGCCGGAAACCTGAGGCCGGTAAACAATGTAAAAACCTATGGCAATGATCTGGGCAGGCATGGCGGGGGCACCCAAAATGGCATCCAGAGTTTTATCCGTAGCACCCTGTTTGGGTCTGCAGCCGTAAGATTTCACCGTCCACCCTCAGGCCTCGGCCTGGGTGATACTGCACTGGCAGTGATCCATGATATGCGCATGGCCACAGACCGCATCGATTTTTTCAATGCCAGGCCACATAATGATCTGCTTCGGAACCGGGAGGAGAATGAAGCCTACTGCAGGGCTGTACCAGGCAAGGATTACCTGGTCTATTTTCCCGGAAGCGGGGAAGTGGACCTTGACATCAGTACCATGGAGACCGGTTATCAAGTGGCACATCTGGAGATGCTGACCGGTCAGTGGACCACCATTGACGTTGAAGATATTGACGGAGCCATCCGGCTTCGGAGTCCTGGACAGCACAATATTTTCGTAATACAAAATCCGTGATAAAGTGAACAGAACCTTCTTTCTGATTTTCTCCTTCATCCTCTTTCTAATCTCTTCCTGTCAGGATCCGCAGGAAGGAGGCAAGGAATCGGGTGAGCTTGAATCCTCCCAAACTGTTCGTCTCTGCCCTGACAACTCCCGGTACCTGGAGTATCAAGGCAAGCCGGTGATCCTGATCACTTCGGCCGAGCATTACGGGGCTGTGGTAAACCTGAATTTTGACTATAAACTCTACCTCAGCACACTTGGGAAAGAGGGTTTTAACTATACACGGATCTTCACAGGCACCTACATTGAACCAGTTGATAACATATTCAGGATTCAGAACAACACCCTTGCGCCTTTGCCGGGGAGGTACCTGGCACCCTGGATCAGGGAAAACGGCATATATGACCTGGAAAGGTTTAATCCGGACTATTTTACCAGATTGAAAGATTTTATCAAGGAGGCCGAAAAGCAGAAAGTGGTTGTGGAAGTGACGCTCTTTACCTCCATCTATGTAGAGGATTCATGGAAACTTTGTCCCTTCAACAGCATCAACAACAGCAATCATGTTGGTGATATCCCATTTCAGCGGGTCAATACCCTGTATAACGGGGAACTAAAGCAGTACCAGGAACAGTATATCAGGAAGGTGGTGAGCGAGCTGAACGATTTTGACAATATCTTTTTTGAGATTCAGAATGAACCATGGTCAGACAATGGCAGCCTGGCAGCTTATGTAAACCAGGAGGATGACATTGATTTCAGCAGACCATGGCAGAAGAAGGTGGAGCTAGCCAACGGGGTGGCCTATGAGTGGCAGGAGTGGGTAGTAAGGGTGATCAGGGATGAGGAATCGAAACTCCCAAAAAACCATCTGATTGCCCAGAACATCAGTAATTTTCAGTATGATGTTAAGCAGCTTCCCTATGGGGTTTCCATCATTAACTTCCATTATGCCCTGCCCGGTGCAGTCAGGATGAATCTTGACCTGGGAGGACTGGTGGGACTGGACGAAACCGGTTTCATGCCACATGAGGATCACCTTTTTATTAATCAGGCATGGCGCTTTATCCTGTCAGGGGGAGGCATGTATAACAACCTGGATTATTCTTTTGTCAGCGCTTATGAAGCGGGCGACTGGCCCATTCCTGAGTCCAATCCAGGATGGGGAGGACCGGGATTCCGCAAGAAGCTCTCCTTCCTGGTGGAGACCATGAAGCAGGTACCCTTCCATGAAATGGAGTTTTCTGATGCCATCCTGGAATCTGTCTCTCCGGGAATAAGGCAATATGGTCTGCAAAAATCCGGCGAGATCTACCTGGTTTTTATAGAACAGTTTGACGGGGCAGCACTGGTACCCAAGGTGCCTTCATCAGGGTACATAGTGACCTGGATCAATGTAGAAACCGGGGAAAAGCTTACAGATAGTCTGACACTTGGCAACGGAATTTCGCTTAATTCTCCGTTTGCCGGTAGCGAGGTGGCAATATTGATCAAAAAATCAGCACAAATACAATTGAATCCATGAAAAAAATACTGCTCTGTTTAGTCGTTGCTTCTATCCTTACCCCGGTTCTGGCCCAGAACCAGATTGTACCTCTCTGGGAGGGTGATCCCCCCAACTACCGGGAGACCGGGGAGGTAACCATCTGGGATACCTCAGATATTGTACGTGTGCGCAATGTTCAAAAACCGGATATTGCCATATTTCTACCTTCTAAAAAGAACTCCACAGGTGAAGCGGTGGTGATCTGTCCGGGAGGAGGATACGGGATTCTGGCTTATGACTGGGAGGGAAGCGACATTGCCCGCTGGCTGAATTCGGAGGGAATTGCTGCCTTTGTGTTGAAGTACCGTCTGCCCGGGTCGAAGAGCAATATCGTTCCTCATAAATCCCCGCTGATGGATGCACAGCGAGCCATGAGGATGGTCCGCTCCAATGCAGAGAAGTGGAACGTGGACCCCGGGAAAATCGGGATCATGGGATTCTCTGCCGGGGGGCACCTGGCTTCTACCCTGTCTACCCATTTTGATGTCGGCGATCCCTCAAGCGATGACCCGGTGGAGCATGAGAGTTGCCGGCCCGACTTCTCTGTCCTGATTTACCCGGTAATCTCCTTCACAGGTGAATTCTCACATTCAGGATCGAGAAAGGCGCTCCTTGGAGAGGACGCCGATCCGGAACTGGTTAGCCACTACTCCAACGAGCTCCAGGTGA
>JAGLPR010000230.1 GCA_023137255.1 Bacteroidales bacterium
CCTGGTAACACCTTACTTGTCGGATAACTTTGCCCGAGAGGTCAAAGATTGTGAGGTCTTCATCTTCCACTCCGGAGATAAAAAGAGATTCCCGGGTCGGATTGGGGTAAAGGCTGATCTCAGGAACCTCTCTCATAGTTTCCAACACAGTGCTTATACCAGGGGTGACCAGGGTAGAAACTGATGCCTGAAGCATAGGATTGCTTACCACCGTTGCAGTAAGGGTCAATGCTCCTGTCCCGCTTAAGCTTAGCCGGTGACTCTCATCCACTACTGCCCACTGCTCACTTGTGGTCCATCTGATGTCAGGAATCGTTACCGGCTTTCCCAGATGAAACAGAAACAACTCAAGCTGACAGGCTATGGTATCCAATTCGGAAGGCAGGTCCCTGATCACCAGCAGATCCAGGTTGCCCGAAAGTCCAGGATCGGGAGCCACATCCACGGCTCCAGTGATCTCAGTAGAGACCTCTCCCAGCCATCCTCCCTGATGGAGTACGCCATTCTGAACTTTCACGAAATGGATCTGGTCCAGTTCTACGTCATTTCCATTGGTATCGACTGCCCAGCCAATATCAAATGCATCTCCTCCCGAATGCTCCACTTCCGGAGTATAAGGATTGTCGGGAACAGTATAGGGTTCCGCTCCACGAACCTGGTTGTCGACATATCCAAAGGCTCTTTTCAGTGATACATTCACAGGAGAATGCTCCACATCCACGGCTCCCCTGATCAGGGTCCCGGTCAGCATATACTCTCCGGAAGGAACAGCAGGGAATAACCCGGGCTGCGGATAGTAGGGTTGTGTGTGGGTACTGTTGGCTTTGATAAATCCCTGGTTTCCCAGGTGATCTTTCCAGCTTACATCCATGGCCGCTGTACCTCCCGGGTCGGTATAGGTAACCTGGTAATCATGGTTGGTGGAGGAGAAGTAGTAGTCGCTTCCCGCCAACTGGAACCAGGTGTCATCCGGTTCGCCATTTCCGTTTTCATCTTTCATGACCCAAACCACTCCGGGCTCCGACCATTCGGGCAGGGGATTGCCATAAATGGTGAAATCCACCCCGTATGGATTATCAGAATGGTCCTCCACAGGATAAGCAAAACCAAAAATCACACTGCCCCCGAATGCTCCCAGGCAGAGAGTCCCGTTCACTCCTCCCACAATGGTAGAGGCCGATCCGGAATCGCCCCAGGGAGTGCTGTTGATATACTGACCGGGAGCAGGTGTATACTCCACAACACGGGAGATGTACTGGGCCTCTGCATTCAGAAGACCCAGCATGAAAAGAATTCCTGTACCGATCTTTCTAATCAAAATGCTACTTTTTCATAATTAATTCTGTCAACACTCCTTGCTGGCTCTCTATCCTGATCAGGTAGGTGCCTACGGAGAGGTTTTCCAGGTGAATGGACTCTCCTGACAGATAATCGGGATCTTCATACACCAATATCCCGGTCAGGCTATACACTTTTAGAGCTACCGGGATTTCATTGCCTGTTGAAACCATACAGACCCCGCTGGTCGGATTGGGGAAAACGTTAATAGTCTGCACATTTTCGGGTTTCGTTCCACTGGTCGATTCTATAGTAACCCTGAAAGTATCAGTTACAGCCAGTCCCATGGAGACACCTTCAATCACCAGATCCGATTCACCGTGCCTGTCAGTAACAAAAGAGAGGGTAAGTTGATCACCATCAAGTAGTGTCCCGACAATTGCTTCGTTGCTGTTCGATTTCACTGTCAGGTCAATGGCGGCACCAGGATCATCGGGATCATAAAACAGCTTACTGAGATCGACCTGCAGATCGGAAGCATTTTCCAATACAGTGATATCTAACAGAGGAGTGGCAATCAATGGGGCCAGATCGGGAAGTACATAGAGATCATCGAGGCAGAAGTAAGCCGGAGTATTCATTCCCCAATCACCCACATCCGATGATTCCAATCCAAACATCAGGCTGTCTACCTTACCCAGGGAGGTAAGATCCACCCATTGCCATGTTTCAATGATGTAGTCATTTTCATCGTCCTCAAAACGAAAATCGGCCAGGTAATACCCGAGGGTATCGGTTGATGTACCATTTTTGCTACCCCAGACAAGAAGTTTAAAATAGTCCGGATCTGTTCCATCGCTCCCTCCGAATTTTTTAGCCACCCAGTCTCCCTGTTCCATAGAAAGGGCCGCATAGGTGCTGTTGGTCACAAAGAAGCCTTCCGCTGCATGGGCTTTTTCTTCTGTGAAATCGATTACAGAAGGACCATACAGGCTGCTAGTCCCATAGTTTCCTTCAGCAACTCTCCCGGCAAATCCGCCTCCGGTAATGGCGCTGTACTGATTCAGATATCCCGAAGTAGTGGTATCGGAGATATTGGAATAGGCCCAGCCGCTCCATGAGGAATAGTCCGGATTGAAATCATTGTAAAAACGGGCCAGGCCGGAAGAGAATTCACCTGATCCATCGGAGCCGTTCCAGTAGCTTTCCGGATCCAGGTTCAACTCTTCAAAGCTGGAAATATTGAAATCTCCCGCCACCTCCGGCCAGGTTCCCACCACGGTTTTCCCGCTTACACTTCTGCCCGCGCTGGTGACTTCAATCACCAGGTTAGCCTGTCCCGCCAAACCAAAGGAACCCGACAGCGTTCCATCTATCACGGAGAGGTTTGCAACAGCTGGATCCGACAGGACGGAAATACCAAAAGCCAGGCCATTGGGATCGTCAAGGTCTCTGAAGAATTGGGTTAGATCCAGGGGATCGAGCTGAGCTGATTCCTGACCGGTGATGACCGGAAGGGCTTGGATCAATACCGGGCGATAATCACAGGTATGCAGATCCGCAACAGGCTCACCGTAGCCAAGAGTGAAAAGACTATTCCCAGGTACCTGAATGGTATAATCGCCCCTCGATTTTACCATTCCCAACCATGCATCCGATACCGCAAGGGTATCGTAATTTGAACCGTCTCCCGTGATTCCGTTCCATCGGGCAAGCACCTGGATCCCTCCCCAAACGTTCATGTTAAAGACCACATGATCGCCACCATCCACTTCACAATCATATGCTCCCATGGGCAGATCGGCCAGTTTCTCAGCATCTGCAATTTGCAAAGGAGCCGCTCCCGGAGTTTCAATCACAGCTGCCAGCTCGGTGCTGTCCCACCGAAACAGCGCATTGGGTCCGGTCAGAGAGGAGGTTCCATAATAGAGGTTGCCGTGTGAATCGATGGCCAGGCCTGCAGAGTTGCCGCCTGTTTCAATAATCTTTCGGTGCCGGTCAAGTCCGGAGGTATCCAGTACAAAAATGGCATTGGGCTCATTATAGTCCGCGCTGTTTAATCCCGACACCAGGATGGAATCATTCCAGAAGACCAGGTCCCAGTTGGAGGCCATCTTCGCCTTCAGGTCCCATACACCCGTTTCCACATTTATTGTATAGATCCGGGCATCCACATTGTCCGAATCGGTATAGCCTGCCCATAATGTCGCTCCGTCGGAGGAGATATTAAGGAAACTGGGATAGGTCACCACTCCGTAGTCGGCCGGCTTGCCAAACTTTTTACTCGCTCTGCCCACATTTGGATCCACCTGGTAAATAGTGTCCCCATCATCGAAATAGAAAAACAGGTCGTTCACATCAAATGTCCTTACAGAGACCGTATCGGAAAAGTGGAAGGCTACCTTATGGCCCGGCTCAGGAACCAGGTAATCCTGTCCGTGCAGAGACATTATCACACAAAAAAGAGCTGCAAAAAAGGTGCAAAAATTTTTCATTAGGCTACGATTTAAAGGTTAAACATTTAAAGTCGCAGCGGGTGATTGTGAGGCGAGATCAAGGTCAGATTGATGATCAGCTTCCCGTTCACCGCGGGCTGCAAAAGCTAGGTTATCACTGGCAGGTCTTCTGACTTGTCCGGACTCCTGAAACCTTCCCATTCTCATCCCGGCCGGGATATTCAGAACAGTGGTTTACCTTCAGAAGCCATTGTTTTATGGATTGACTCCTGGCTGTGCCAATCGTCAATCTTTGTAAAGATTGACTCCTGGCTGTGCCAATCGTCTTTCCATAAATGGATTCACAGCAGCGGGAACTGTTACCGATTCTAACGGTATTCCCTTTTCATTCCACCGGCAGTGCCGGCAAATGGAAACCAATGATGAAATAAAAGTACGAAATAATTGT
>JAGLPR010000231.1 GCA_023137255.1 Bacteroidales bacterium
GCATGCTCCAGGAAATGTGTATGCATCTCATTTCCTGCAGCAGGGTCATCAGTATATGATCCAATATCTGATTCACGGATAAATTCCCGGCCCTCCATGGAATGATGCGTCTGCGTCTGAGCAAGCAGCACCTGGCTGCCTGTGAGCACCAATTCATCCACCACTCCCCATCGCTGTATATTGCCATCCTTTTCCGAACTGAAAGGCCATACATCGGTTCCCACTCCTAAGCCAACGACTCCACATACGGTGCGGCCGTATCCAAGGGCAATCCCCACTGTTCCATAGGCCTGTCCCGGTTGAATGTAAACCGGGATCTCCGTGCCATCAATTTCGATAACATCTCCCGAAGTAAGACCCAACTCGCTGGCCTGTACCGGTGATACGCAGGCCACATTGTCCCAGCAGATCCGGGTAACCGGATCGGGCAACTCCTGCAGCCAGGGATTGTTTGCCTGTCTGCCCACACCGAGTGCCAGGCTTTCATAAAGCACCACCTCTGTAACACCGTCCCCAGAACCCCCTCCAATTCCCAGGGAGGAAGGATCGAATGGGGGAGGTTCTGATTCCGAAACAGACTCCGAACCTGGTGCGGGAATAGCCGGTTCAAACACACCCTTCTGCAGGGTATGATCAAAAAAGGCCTCGGGACTGAAATGCTCACTCTGCAAAGGCATGAACCTTTCTGCCCAAACACCATTCATAAAATCGTAAAAGGCTGTTTCCGAACCGGACCATTTAAGCAATGAATCCTGGAACTGGCGGGTGTTGAATATGGGATTCATTACCGGTTGTGCCAGGCTGTATCTGTACTTTTTTGGTTCTGCATCGTTCCAACTCTCCAGGTAGTGGTTATCAGGACACACATACTTCGCCAGTGTACTGGTCTCATCGGGCGTATGGCTCAGCGATATGGTCAGTCCGACCTTCTCCACCCCCTTCATGAATTCAGCAGCGTCATGCCTTGTATAGGCAGGATTCACATGATAGACAAGAAGGGCATCCACCTCACCGGCGTTCATTCTACGGATCAGCTCCTCCATATCAGAATCCCTGCCCTGGTGGGTCATCAGGGGGGTCTCCCATTGAACGGTAGTCCCCACATTTCCAAGAGCACTATTTATCTCGCAAACAATCTGCTGAATACCCACATCATTGGAGGAGGATACAACCAGCGATTTTCCTTTCTCTTTCAGCAGTCTTTTAACGACCTCTTTGACATCCACCGGGGATGGGGGAGCCGTTATACTCCTTGACTCTGTGGCCCCGACAATCTCCTTATAGATATTAAGTAATACAGCTCCCTCCTGTGAGGGTTTTATCTGTATTCTCCTGTCGGCATTACTTCCGGTAAGGCTCAGGTTTGATTCGATCTGGATCAGGTGGTTCATCTCCTGATCCGGGTCTCTCCGAGAAGAAAACTGTTTGGTGTACTCAATGGGAGATAACCATGTGCCCAGGAAATCTGCTCCCACGCTAACAATCACATTGGCCAGATCGAACCGGTAATCTGGGACCAGCTCCTTTCCAAAGCGTACCCGGTTGGCCTCCCTGATGGCTGAGGCCGAGATGGCATCGTATGGGATCCACTCTGTCCCCGGATAACTTGCTTTGAATTGTTCAATGACCGCTTCGGTAGACGGACTATAAATGGATGGTGTGAGCAGCACAATGCTCCCGCCACTATCTGAGATCTGCTTCAAGGCCTGCATAATCTCCGCATCCGATGTGTCCCATTCAACAGGAACACCATCCTTTTGCGGAGCCTGGTACCTGCTGGTATCGTAAAGTTCCATGATAGAGGCCTGCGCCCTGGCACTGGTGCCACTCCGGGTAATTCCCGATTTGGGGTTGCCTTCAATCTTAATGGGCCGTCCCTCCCTGGTCTTGACAACGATACCACAATAATCTGAACCATTAATGAAAGATGAGGCATAATAATTTGCCTCCCCCGGGGTGATCTCATAGGGAGCCACTACATAAGGGACCATCTTACGGACCTTCGACTGGCAGGAAGCCATTGCGGTAACAGCAAAGCTAAATCCACACAGTTTGAGAAAATCTCGCCGTGATGCTGAACCATCACTCTTCAGATCACCAAACATCGACAACAGGGCATTATTGCCCTTTACTGGCACATCGGGCATTTGTGCTGCTCCGCCTTCCTGTTTGGCATCAATATCTTTCCAGTATTTCTTCATTCGTTTAGAATTTTTTCCGATTACGAGATTAATAGTGACAAACACTGCATTCCCTGCCGTTGATATCAGAAACCATAATGCTGTCTATCCTGCCGGTGAGCAGGGAATCATTCAGGGCAGGATAATAGGTTTTGTAATAGTCGTTTGAAAAATCAACTTTCGTCTCATCGTGGCACTTGATACACCATCCCATGGAGAGATCTTCGACCTGTCTGACAATGTGCATGTTTTCCACTTCACCGTGACAGGTAATGCACTCCACTTCTCCTATGGTGACATGCTGCATATGGTTGAAATAGGTGAAGTCAGGTAAATTGTGAATCCTCACCCAACGTATCGCAACACTGTCCTCGGCTGCCCGGAGCACCTTTCTGATCTCAAATCTTCCTGTGCGAGTTCCCTCCTTCTGGTGTTGATGGCAATTCATACATAGGCTTATGGCAGGAATACCTGCATTTTTACCCTTCAGAACACCAGGGTGACAGTAATTGCAATCGATCTGGTTATCGGTGGCGTGAATGGAGTGAGAAAATTTAATGGGTTGGACGGGAGCATAATTCTTGGACAGGTTAAACCCCAGCGCATCCTGCACAATGATCACCCCGATCACTCCCCATGCTGCAGGAACCAGTATCCGTCGGACAATCTTTGGAAGCTTTTTAAGCCGTTTCTTCTCAACCCTCAGGAGGATAAGAAAAACAAACATGCCAATGAACAAGAACATTTTCCACCTCACAGGCACCGAGGGGATGAAAGGAGAGGTTTGCAGATGATCCAGGTAGGCGATGAAGTCCGATTGCTGCTCACCAGATAGGCTTATTCCTGTATGGGCTTTTTTCAACACTTCACCCTCGGGATCGGAAAAATATAAGCCAATACCTTCCGCTTTATAGATTGCCACACGACCGGCCAGATCCATGGCTGACGGATTCCAGTTGATGCTATCTGGTTCATTGAAATAGTGGCATTCGACACAGCTTTCCCCCTCTGCATTGACAATCTCCAGGAAACTCCTGTCTCCTGCCCGGTAATTCCCGTAATCGCCTGTGAAATCCTGGCCCGCCAAAGGGCCCCGTAGCAGAACCATCAACAAAACCATCATGTTGAGTCTTCGAAAGTGTACCATAGGTCTGACGTATTTGTCTATCATTTTAAAAGTCTTTGTTATTTGCTATCCTCACCATCAGAAATGATGGTATGGCAATCCAGCACAAGACACTGAAAACGGATATGGCTATGCCGGTGAAAGAACCAAAGAATTTCAGGAACAGCGCCCCTGTATATCCCATGAGTGCAGCGATATCCAGCCCAAGCATGATCATGACCCTCGAGAGATCAATGGGATTCAGAAAGGTCAGAACGATGGCCAGTGAATCGGTTGGATACTCCTTGAAAAGTATCAGCAGGATCAGGATCAATCCATCATACAGCACGGCAAGAAAAAACCAGATGAACAATGATATCCCGAAACCAAGTATCTTATTCTCATGCTTCAATGCTGTGGCATAGGCGATGGCAGACATGCTGAAACTCAAGCCAATACCAGCCAATAGGATCAGTAGGAAATCGGGTAGGTGCTCCGAGGCAAAGATCCCTTTCAGGATAAACGGAATGGTGATCCCCGCAGTAAAACTTATGGAAAGAGAGAGGGCCAGTCCAGAATATTGACCCAGGATGAGTGACCTTCTTCTAACCGGCTGGGCAAGCAACAGCTCGGTAAATTCCCTGGAGTTGTAGTAGTAGATAGCTCCGAATACAATGGAGACCAGCGGGATCAGCACCAGCACTATATTCATCATGCTGACAATCGATTTGGTCATGTCGGCACTGAAATATAGAATCGTGCTGGTCACCACCAGGAAAAAAACAAAATAGAGGATGGTCCAGTAACTCTGGATCAGATCTACAAAGCTGTATTTAATAAATTTTCTCATTTCCCGTTCTTATCAACCAGCATAGAAATGGCGTTCTCCAGTGATGAGCTTCCTGTCTTGCCATAAATATCTTTTAATCCGCCTTTGAAAATGATCCGGCCCTCCAGCAACAGGATAATATGGTCCGAAAGTTCCTCCACCAGGTTCATAATATGGGTGGTGTAAATAATGATCTTCCCCTGCTCCTTCTTTTCTGAAATGATTTTCCTGAACTTCGTCAGTGAAACCGGATCCAGGCTGATGGTCGGCTCATCCAGGATCAGGTAGGGAGTATCGAAAAGAAATCCCAGGATCATATTCACTTTCTGCCTTGTTCCGCCTGAAAGGTTCCTCAGTCTTTTTCGTATATCGGATTCCACCTGGAACAGGTTGACCAGTTCGCTTTCATCCGCCTCCTCGTTCCTGATCTCTTTAATGAGCCTGATCAGTTCAAATACCCGCAGGTTGTCTGGAAATCTTGCTATCTGGGGAAGATAGGAGATCTCATTTCGGTAGGCATGTGTGCCGGCCACACTGATTCCATTCACACTAATAGTTCCCTGCCTGGGATTGACCAGGCCAATTATGGATTTCAGGAGGGTTGACTTCCCCGAGCCATTGGGCCCGAGTATGGCATAGATCCCTGGCTCCCCAATATCCAGGTTAATATCCTTCAGGACATGGTGATTTCCATAGTATTTATGTAGCCCCTTAATCTCAATCATGTTCAACTTGTTTCATCAATGGTATATGATCCATCAGGTTATGTGGGGTAATCACTGGCGCCATTTTCTCTGCATGGTTGATCAGGTCCACAAGCAGGCTCCGCATCAGGATGGTGGATGATTCCATATTAGCAATCATAAATGAGAATAACTTTACTGGTCTGTAGGGTACATCGGATACACCATCCCTGTCAAGGTCATAGGATCCTGTGTTATCGCTCCAGTAGTTCCCGTCATAATTGTTATGGTTCCGCTTACTGTTGGTAGTCACCTCAAATGTGTTATGAAGAAAATTGTTACTGTGAACGGTATTGTCATTGCAGCTGCCGAGCATATTGATCGCCCAACCATTCCTGATAAAATCATTGCCGGTAATATTGATGCGCAGGGCACCCTCTGCGTAGATCCCGATGGTGTTTTTGTTGAACCTGTTATTCCTGATTTCGCTGTCGGTAATATCCTTTAACAATAATCCATAAGATGAACTTCCCCAGTTATCCAGGAAATCATTGTCCTCCATCCGGATGTTTTTGGAAAACATGACCGCTACACCTGCCCCATTGGATACAAATGTGTTGCCCTGATAATAATCATCGTCCGAAAACATAAAATGGAGTCCATACCGGAGGTTGTTTTCAACCAGATTGTTCTTTACCGTACTGTTATCAACAAACTCCAGATAGATCCCATCCCTGTGTCCTTCTGCGTGATTTCCTTCAATAAGATTCCGGGAAGAGTACCAGAGATGAATAGCGTTTCCGGAGTTCATCTCATGTTCTGAATAACCCAGGACATGGTTATTCCTTATGATACAATCTGTACTTCTCTCCAGGTAAATGCCAAAAAAAGCGTTGATCAACCGGTTTGACTCAATGGTGCAATGCTTGCTTTTGACAAGTCTTATGGCAGCCAGGTCATCCACATAGCTGATCCCTACATCTTTTAATGTTAGTCCCCTGATCACCACGCTGTCTGACAGCACCCTGAGTATTCCATAGGTGAGCTCGCCATCCAGCACCGGCTGGTCTTTCCCAATGATTACCAGTGGCTTATCAACCTCTATTGTGCCTTCCCTGTAAGTGCCGGGATAGACAAGCAGGGTGTCGCCTGTATGGGCCTGAGATATGGCCCTCTTCAGTGTTCCATGTGCCTTGTTCTGACCCACTTCAAGAACACCACCGCTGACAGAAGCGCAGAGCAGAATATTGATCAATATGCTACACAACCTGTACATTATTCTCTTAATACTCCTACTTTAATGGATCTGAAATTCGCAAAGAGTTCATCCCATGTATAAAGTTTTCCTGCATTTTTGTGTTGATATTCCTCTGCAACATCCCGGCTGGAAAAAGAAGTTAGGTAGGCACCCATTGGACTGGGCATCTCCTTGCTTACCAGGAAAGTTGCACTTAAGGCATCAATCAGGTGATCGGGTTCGGTATAGGAAGTCACCAGGAGATAACTGGCACTCTGTACCAAATCTTCGTTGTGATACAGGTATTCTATGAGGCATTCTGCAGCATCAAACGTAAATACCTTTCCCTTCTGGGTAACCAGCTCCGCTCCGTACCTTTGATCCATAATGGTCATCTTGCAATAGGCACATTCATCTGAACCATAGGATACAGGTTGCTCTTTCACGCTGCATGAGCAGACCAGAAACAGGAGCAGAAACAAGCTATACTTTCTCATCATAAATCCTTTTTTTATATGATTACTCTCAGGTTCAGATATATGCTTCTTCCTGGCCTGAGGAAATTGCCCCAGTCAAGATGTTCACTGTACGCTTTGTCAAAAATGTTCTCAATACCTGCACCGACTTCTATAACAGTCTCCTTCACTAACCAATGAAAAGAGTTTCTTAAGTGATAAATTGCAAATGCCGGGGTGGGATTCTCTCCAAATCCGGAATTAATTCTGTTCTGATCAGATGAAAACTCACCTTCCATCTGAACGGAAAAAATGCCTTTTCGAAATTTACAGATCGAGGTGTTTCTCAGTGGTGGAATAAGGGGTAACGGATCACCTTCACCTGTCCTGCCATAGGTATACCTCAACAATGTATAGAAGGTCAGATATGCTCCCGGATCCCACTGTAACTGGAGACTGGTTCCGTATAGCAAGGCAGCGGGTATATTATCGTATCTCTTCACTCCCGAGGCATAAAGGTTCATCTGCGGAATTTCCGGATCGATCAGCCCGATGATATAATCACTTACATAACTGAACCTGTTTCGAATACTGACCTTCAATTCTGGCCAGGTGAAGTGCAGGTTGCCCCAGAAATGTGTTGACCGTTCAAGACCTATCTCAGGATTTCCCAGGTAATCGAACCCATCCAGTGCGTTATACAGGAAAAACCCAAACTGCTCACTGGTGGTTGGCAAACGTTCGGCATATCCTGCACCAGCATCCAGCCGGGTAACACCATTGGTGCGGAAATTTGCACTGAGATTGAGGCTTTTTGGCAACTCGAAGTATCCCCTGTCGATATCATATCCGAAAATGGCAAATTGCCTGTGGCCGGTTTCTGATGTCACCCTGGTCTGGCTCATATCCAAACGGCCCTCCAGATTGACGTTAACAGAGTTGCTAACACGTGTGGTATTCCTGATGAAGATCCCTGCAACATTTCGGAATACATCCGGCCATGTTTCTGTGTACATAGGTGGCTCTCCCGGGTATTCAGGGTAATTCATAAACATAGTCATATATGCCCTCGAATAATTGAGATAGTCATCCAGCTTAACATATATATGACTCTTTTCACCAAGGCTGGCGCCTCCTTCCATGAAGAAACCAAACGTATCGCTCCACCCCGGCATATCCATCCTCATATAGACCGTATCGCTGGGTGCACCATTTTCATCCGTCAACCGGAAAGTGCTGTCACGGTTCGAATCATCCATCAGGTGATATACCGAATTGAAATAGAGTTTTGCTTTTAACTGTGACACGGTACGATATGCATCGAGTCTTTCAATTTCAACAGCATACATTCTGGCCTTTGCTTTTCCCACATCCATTGGTAAGGCCGGGTAACCCACATCAACTGCATCGTCCAACAGAAAATCGAAACGGAGGGTATTGTTTTTCCCTAAATCATACTTTACCACCGAGTGAAGATTGATCTTCTTAAAGTATGAATAGGGAACCTTTATTCCGTCTCCACCCCTATAGCTGTTGTGATTCCTGTAAGTTCCGCTGGTCCTGAAAGCCCATTTTTCCCGGTTTACTTCCAACGCTCCATTTGCATTAATTCCATTAGAAACTGATTCGTATCCCAGGCCTGTTTCCACCAGCATGCCCTCTGTTTGTCCGATGACCGGTTCCCTTAAAATCATATCAAAAGAACCACCCACGGTATTCCCGTTCCTGCTCCCGCTGGTACCGTGGGTGATGTTAAAACTCTCCAGATTGTCTGGCTCTATATAAGAGGTAACGGGGTCCATGCGGTCTGTACAAGCACCAAACATCCTCATCCCGTCAACGGTCACATTGATCTGTCCGCCGGAAAATCCATCCATCTGCGGCTCCAGAGCATAGGCGCCTCTCTTAATCAAAGAGATCCCTTCAAGCCTGCCATTGATCTTATCAATAGAGGAGAACCTGCTTGAGCGGGAAAGGTCCAGGACACTTTGATCATTCAGGGGAATCCGCTGGGTAATGGTAAACTCCTCCAGCCTGATGGTATCAAATTCTGTAAATAGATCCTGTGCCTGTGTTAAGGTCAGGTTACAGAAAAGTATAATAATCCATCCGCTGTTCTTCATCCGTCTACTCCAAGGTTATATCTATATAAGCATCATCGGTCAGAACATCTCCGTTCTTCTTAATCACCATGTGAATTCTCCACCAACCGGTCATGGTAAAGTTCACTTTTCCCTCATAGTGCCCATCGGCAGTATGAACCGGATGTTCATTGTTGGGTGAACCATGATCCATGGATGGCATCTCCGGTTCAATTTCAATGGTCAGATCTTCGGCTGGGGGAAAGCTCATCATGCTCTCCTTGTAGTGCACGGTAAACTCACAATCGTTTATCCCCACTTCAGCAGCCATGGGTTCCACCAGTGAAACAAAGTATTTCGTCTCGTCCAGCGGTGAGATCACATTGAATTTCCTGGACTCTTCAAGGCTTCGGACAAGGGGGATCTCAAATACTGCGGTTTCATCCTTATCCGCTGTTTCTACCTGCACATCCAGTGTCCATCCCATCATATCCGTGCTGGGCATAATAAACACTACTGCAGCTTCGAACAACCCCTCTTCATTGGCCACGCCTGCGGGATTCTCAACTGGGGCTGCATGCACCATATCGATCATATCCATGAGTGGCTTGAGTACGATTGCTGCATCTGTCACCTGATCCGTCGAAGAGGCTTCTTTTATTGAAATATATAGTTTATTGTAGCCCTCAAACAGGGTGTCGTTTGCATAAAGAGCCACCTGAAAGGTTTGTGCATCCGTCATGGCCGTGGCGATCAATACCATGTCCGGATCATTGTCGTCCGGATCATCGCTTTTATCGCACGAAACGATGGACAGTGCCAGAAGACATAGAATTGTATAGATAATTGAACTCCTTTTCATTTTTATACTGTTGTCTTTGGGAAGAGGGTCTTTCAGACCTGTTCACTCCACTCAATACATCGATTGCGAGGTCTCATACTTCAGACTGATGGTTCCTTCAAACCATTCACTCTTCCATAATTAATATCTTAGGAAATTTCTCTGTACCAGGGTAACTACCCCTGCAATGGGGGGTGAAATATATATGGTACATATTGAAAAGAATAACTCCCAAGATACGCTGGACCTGCCACCACTTCTACCTGGAGAGGATGGTTATCTGCCGGTTTACTGACTAAATATTCCGACATCACCTTCTTCTCATCCTGTGGCACTGGAGGCAGATTATTATTATCTGATCCTTCAACCTCTTTACTTAACTGCTTTTCCAGGTGACATTTTCCATGGCACTGCTTTTCCGGCTCATTTTTGTTAATGCACAAATTCTGAATAATAAAATCCCTCCGGACCATATATTCCAGGTAGGGGAACAATGGTCTGAAAATGAGATATCCAAACAACACCAACAACAATAAGGCATTGATCCTCAATAGATATGATACTGATCCAATATGGAGTCTGCTCCTACTCAACCGTCCTCTGTTTTATGCCAAAATAAACCGCCAATCCACCCATAATCATAGACAATCCGAGAAATACAGCACCCAGGCGGGGATAGGACATGGCCGTGAAATTCAGGATCTTCTTGGTCCCGAACAGTGGTGGTTGATAAGCCATTCCCTCGATTTTTATGGCAGCAGTTGAATCCAGGTTATGTCCGTAATCATATTCCCACAAATAGAAATCATATATAGCCAGTGCACCTGCTATCAAGAGAAAAATTGTCCATGCCAGGTTTAATCTCCATTTTTTCAATACCACCAATATCAGGGCCAATCCGGCCAGGGCCAGGGCAACGTACGGCATGAAACTCAACTCGGGAATCGAGTCGGGTTCGATAGCTTTCATGCCGATGTAATGGTTCATGATGTTGATGTTCTGTAGTGTACTGGGTTCTGAGCCCGTAATCTTGTTTATCCAGATAAACATCCCCAGTCCTTCCGGATACTGAGGGGCCTCAAGTGTTATTTTCCATAATGGAAATACAAACATCAGTAAAAGGGATACTGCTGCAGCCAGCATGAAAATCCTTTGCTTCGATTTAAGAAATTGCATTTGGTTTGCTTTATGAACCATATGGATGATCCGTGACCAGGTCGCAAGAAAGATTTCATAACCAAAATCTTATGCCCTTACACATGACCTGGTCCGGATCCACCATGAAATGTTGATATTACGCTCTGACGCTATTCGTCAGTACCCACACTCCACTTTATTTCCGGGTTTGAATTCCGCGCAGAAACCCGGATATATCCCTGCATTTCCTGGTGCAAGGCTGAGCAGAAGTCTGTGCAATAAAACGGAATAACTCCTGGGTACTGGGGCTTCCAGACTAATGTCTCGGTTTGTCCGGGCATGATCAGCAGTTCCGAATTTCTGGCTCCCATCACTGCGAATCCATGGGGAATATCGTAGTCCTGCTCCAGGTTAGTCACGTGGAAATATACCTCATCACCCACCTTGATCCCTTCAATATTGTCAGGAGCAAAATGGGAACGGATGGATGTTAAATAGATGCGAACCACATCCCCGTCTCTGACCACTTTTACCTCCTCTTCTGTTTTAACAGCATGAGGATGGTGATTCTCTTCCAGTTTATAGATCTGTTTAGAATTTTCGATGAGAACATCCGCAGGAATAGCCTGCGCATAGTGAGGTTCTCCTATGGTCGGGAAGTCAAGGATCAGCTCCATTTTACCACCGGAAATATCAAACAACTGTGCTGCCTGGTTCACTTCGGGACCGGTGGGCAGGTACCTGTCTTTGGTGATCTTGTTCAGGGCCAGTAAATACTTACCCCAGGGCTCACGTGAATCTCCGCCGGGAACCATCAGGTGGCCTATCGAGTAATAACAGGGCACCCTGTCCAGCACTTCCCATGTACCCACCTTCCATTTAATGATCTCTGAGGTGATGAAGAACGAGGTATAAGCATTGCCATCACCATCAAATTCGGTATGCAGAGGACCTAATCCTGTACTCTTCACAATTCCTGCCAGCGTTGCATCAAAATTCAGAACAGGAATGCCATATCTCTCATCATCGAAATCTTCATTTTCAATGGCTTCCAGCATCTTTGTGAAGGAATGAACAGTAAGCTCGGCCGAGAGTTTGCCATTTCCTACGATGTATTCTCCTGTAGGATCTACGTCCACACCGTGAGGAGATTTGGGACAGGGCAGGAA
>JAGLPR010000232.1 GCA_023137255.1 Bacteroidales bacterium
ATGAAGTTTTACAGCGAGACCGATACCGAAGTACTGGCCAACCTGATAGAGTATATCTATACAACTGAGGATGTTAGTGTGGAAGTGGCTGTCAGTCTTGCTCTTCAGAAGGTGAATGGTGCGTACGGACTGGTGGTAATTTCCCCGGAAGATCCTAACCTGATTATTGCTGCGCGGCGCAGCAGTCCACTGGTGATCGGTCTGGGCAGCAATGAGTATTTCATCGCTTCCGATGCCTCTCCCATTGTGGAGTATACCGACAGGGTGATTTACCTGAACAACGATGACATTGCCCTGATCAGAAGGGATGAGCTGGTACTTAAGAACATGGTAAGCGACGCCACCCAGGTCAATATCAAAACCCTGGACCTGAGTATCTCTGAAATGGAGAAACAGGGGTATGAGCATTACATGCTCAAGGAGATTTTTGAACAGCCACGGTCGATCAAGGAGACCTTTCGGGGACGAATCATGCCTGATACCAATGAAATCAGACTGGGTGGGCTTCTGGATGTGAAGGATCAGCTGGTGAATGCCAAACGCATAGTGGTGATCGCTTGCGGGACCTCCTGGCATGCGGGACTGGTTGGTGAATACCTGATCGAGGACCTGGCCCGGATCCCTGTGGAGGTGGAGTACGCTTCCGAATTCAGGTACCGGAACCCGATGATCGGTCCCGATGATGTGGTACTTGCCATCAGTCAGAGCGGTGAAACAGCTGATACCCTGGCAGCCATTCAGCTGGCCAGAGAGGCAGGAGCTCTTGTGCTGGGGATATGTAATGTGGCCGGATCCAGCATTTCGCGGGAGACCCATGCTGGGGTTTACACCCATGCGGGCATTGAAATTGGGGTGGCCTCCACCAAAGCATTTACCGCCCAGGTAACGGTCCTGACCATGATGGCCATGATGATCGGCAAAGAGAAGGGATTGCTTTCAGAGGAGCGGTTTGGCCACCTGATTGGCGAATTGAATGATATTCCGGGAAAAATAGAGAAGATCCTGGAGCAGAATGATGAATTCAGGCGGATTGCCGAGATCCATAAGGATGCCACAAATGCCCTCTACCTGGGCCGGGGCGTCTCTTTCCCTGTTGCCCTGGAGGGCGCACTTAAATTGAAGGAGATCTCCTATATACATGCCGAGGGTTACCCGGCTGCAGAGATGAAACACGGACCCATCGCCCTGATCGATGAGAACATGCCGGTGGTATTCATAGCCACCAGGGATGGTTCATATGATAAGATCGTAAGTAACATTCAGGAGGTGAAAGCGCGAAACGGTGTGGTCATTGCCATTGTTACCGAAGGTGATGACACCATCAAGGAGATGGCCGATCACGTAATTGAGATCCCGGAAACTGACGAGGCGCTGCTATCACTTCCTTCGGTGGTACCGCTGCAGTTAATTGCCTATCACATCGCATTGTTGCGGGGGTGCAATGTAGATCAGCCCAGGAACCTGGCCAAATCTGTGACTGTAGAATAGATCGCTTGGGAAAACAGCCCATCTGGCGATCACCTCTCGCCGTACTGCTTGCTGTAGTATGACTGGTATGCTCCGGAGGTAACATTTTCCATCCACTCCGGGTTTTTAAGGTACCAGTCCACTGTCCTGACCAATCCCTCTTCAAATTGAAGTGAAGGTTTCCAGCGAAGCTCCTCTTCAATCCTGCTGCTGTCGATGGCGTACCTGAGATCGTGTCCGGCCCTGTCCTTTACAAAGGTGATCAGCTTCTCGGAGGTGCCGGCCACCCTATCCAGTTTCTCATCCATGATGCCACATAGCAACCTGATCAGGTCGATGTTCTTCCATTCGTTTAGTCCCCCGATATTGTAGGTACGTCCAGGTACACCTTTACTGAAGATAAGCTCAATGGCCGATGCATGGTCCTCCACATAAAGCCAGTCCCTTACATTCTCTCCCTTGCCGTAAACGGGTATGGGTTTCATATGCAAGATGTTATGGATGGCCAGGGGGATCAGTTTTTCGGGGAACTGGTTGGGACCATAATTGTTGGAGCAGTTGGAGAGCACCACCGGCAACCCGTAAGTGTGATGATAAGCCCTGACCAGGTGGTCGGAACTGGCCTTGGAGGCGGAGTAGGGGCTCCGTGGATCGTAGGCTGTCTCTTCGGTAAAGAGTCCCTCACTGCCCAGGCTGCCGTACACTTCATCGGTGGAGATGTGGTAGAACAGCTTCCCTTCCACATCCTTCCATTTGTGCCTGCAGGCATTGAGCAGGTTCACTGTCCCCACAATGTTAGTATTGATAAACGACATGGGATCTGTAATCGAACGATCCACATGAGATTCAGCGGCCAGGTGAATCACTCCGTCAATCTCATGCTCCCCGAACAGTTTCTCCAGGAAAGGGATATCCGTGATATCGCCATGGATAAAACTGTAGTTGGGGCTACTTTCTATATCGAACAGATTTTCAAGATTTCCGGCATAGGTTAGCTGGTCGAGATTCAGGATCTGCATGTCAGGATGGTTCTTCACCATTTTTCTTACTACATGTGATCCTATAAATCCGGCTCCCCCGGTGATCAGAATGGTTTTCATTTTCTTCACTTTTTTGACCTGATATTCAATTCCCATTTCCATGCCGAGAGCAGGGTCTCTTCGATCCCTTTCTCAGCCTTCCAGCCCAGTTCTGAATTGGCATAAGAGGTATCGGCATACACCTTTTCGATGTCTCCTTCCCTTCGCCCCATTACTTTGTAATTGAGCGACTGACCGGTCGATTTCTCAAAAGCCTCAATGATTTCAAATACAGAGAGCCCCCTGCCGGTCCCAAGGTTGAATACCTCGAAGTCAGATTTTTGACCATGGTCCATCAACCTCCGAATAGCTACCACATGCGCCTTCGCCAGGTCCACCACGTTGATGTAGTCACGAATGGCCGAACCATCCGGGGTGTTGTAATTATCGCCGAATACACTCAGGCACTCCCTGACTCCGGAGGCTGTCTGGGTGATAAATGGCACCAGGTTGTTGGGCACTCCAATGGGGAGTTCCCCGATCAGGGTCGACTCATGCGCCCCGATGGGATTAAAGTATCGCAGTGAGATCACCCCTTTCCCCTGCATGGTTGCTACTGCATCATGCAGGATCTCCTCGCAAATCTGCTTGGTATTACCATAGGGAGAGCTTGCCTTCTTAATGGGAGCATTTTCGGTTACCGGGAGGGTGTCGGGTTCACCATACACGGTACACGATGAGGAGAAAACCATGTGATCCACACCATACTTTTTCATAGCTTCCATGAGATGGATCAGTGAAAGGAGGTTGTTCTCATAGTAGTCAAGCGGTTTCTCCACACTTTCCCCCACAGCCTTGAATGCTGCAAAATGGATGATGGCGGCGATATCCGGATGTCTCTCAAATACCCCGAATGTGCTCTCTCTATCCCTCAGGTCCACCTCTTCAAAATGGGGCTCCTTCCCGGTGATGGAGGAGATGCCGTTCAATACTTCACGTTCTGAGTTGGAGAGGTTGTCAATGATGACCACCTCCATCTCCTCTTCCAGCAGTTCAACCACAGTGTGGGATCCGATATAGCCTGTTCCGCCGGTGACAAGTATTTTCGTCATGCTGTACTGTTAAAGGCTCCAGTATCTGAGCTTCTCTATTTTGCCTCTGAAGATCCCTTTCAGATCGGCAAAGATTGCCCCTTTATGGGTGATCGATTCGAAATAGGCTTCATCCAGGGCGGCATACTCCTTGTGGTTCACTGCCACCACAATCCCGTGGTAGGGACCCTCAATGGAGGGTGAAAGTTCAAAATCATACTCTTCCTTGATCTCATCAGGCGAGGCATACGGATCAACCACATCGACCCTCACCCCGAACTCTTTTAGCTCCATGATCACATCTGCCACTTTTGAGTTGCGAATGTCACTAACATTCTCCTTAAAGGTGGCTCCCATGATCAGCACCCGGCAATCCTTAAGGTTCGGGAAATTGGAAGAGAGTTTCAGGGTCACCTGGCGGGCCACATAGGCACCCATGCCATCATTGATTCCCCGTCCCGAGTTGATGATCTGAGCATGATGCCCGAATCTGGCAGACTTGAAGGTGAGGTAGTAGGGGTCCACTCCAATGCAGTGTCCACCCACCAGTCCGGGGAAGAAATTAAGAAAATTCCATTTGGTCCCCGCCGCCTCCAGTACCTCATAGGTGTTGATTCCCATTTTGTTAAAGATCATGGAGAGCTCATTCATAAAAGCGATGTTGATGTCACGCTGAGCGTTCTCAATGATCTTGGCAGCTTCTGCCACTTTGATTGAATTGGCCCGGTGAACACCGGCTTCGATGATCAGTTCATAGGTAAGTGCGATCTCCTCGGCCGATTCGGCATCACAACCCGACGATACCTTGGTGATGCGGGTAAGGGTATGCTCCCGGTCGCCCGGATTGATTCGCTCGGGTGAGAATCCGACTTTGAACTGATCCATGTATGTCAGCCCGGAGATCTTTGCCAGCAGAGGGATGCAATCTTCTTCTGTGCATCCGGGATATACGGTGGACTCATAGACCACGTAATCTCCTTCCGAGAGAACCTTTCCAACGGTTTCAGTGGCTGAGAGCAGGGGGGTCAGATCCGGATTTTTGTGTTCGTCGATGGGCGTGGGGACTGCCACAATATAGAATGAGGCTTCCCTGATATCCTCCAGGCTGGCGGTGAACTTGATATCGCAATCATCAAAGGCCTCACTGGATAACTCGTTACTGGGATCCACCCTGTTTTTCATCATTTCGACCCGGTCTGGCTTGATATCAAACCCGATCACAGAAATCTTTTTTGCAAATTCAAGAGCAATGGGTAGTCCCACATAACCCAGGCCGATGACAGCCATTTTTTTATTGCCGGTCAGCAGATCGTCATAAATCATTTTGAATGGTTTTAATAATTGGATGATAATCTCCCGTGAGCCCCACGGGGGAGGTATTTCGTATGTGATATACAGTCTGAATGGAACTTCGTGAAGCCTCCAGTCCGTATCCTTCTCCCTGGAGGATCTTCTCATAGGAGATCGTATGGAGGTCCGTAAAGCCGCCACTGAATTCGATTTCGTCACCGTTCACCGTAATGGAACGGTAGGTCCGCTTGCCGGATGTTTTCATATCCCCGGGGATATCATTGTAATCAATGCTCAGGAACCAGCGCACACGTGCCCTTTCAAGCTCAAGGTATCCGGCAGCCTTATCGCTTTTAAGAAAGTGTACTTTGTTCTCCTTCACTTCGCCGAAAATCCAGGTAAGCATGTCGAAGAAATGGACCCCGATGTTGGTGGGAACGCCGCCTGATTTCTCCACATTTCCTTTCCACGAGTAGTGGTACCAGTTGCCCCTGCTTGTAATGTAGGAGAGATCGACATCATATACTTTATCGGGCGGACCATTGCTCACCTTCTCCTTCAGATCCATAATGACCTGGTGATGACGGAGCTGGAGAATGTTCCAGACTTTCCTTCCGGTCTCCCTTTCATAATCCTTCAGTGCATCGATGTTCCAGGGATTCAGCACCAGGGGCTTCTCACAGATGGCATCGGCCCCGTTGCGCAGGGCGAAACGAATATGTGAATCGTGCAGGTAGTTGGGAGAACATATGCTCACATACTCTACATTTGTACCCTGCCGGTTCAGCTTGGCGATGTGGCGGTCGAAACGCTCAAATTCTATAAAGAAATCGGATTCAGGGAAATAGCTATCCATGAAACCCACACTGTCGAACGGGTCAAGTGCAGCCACCAGGGTATTCTTTGTCTCTTTGATGGCTCTGACATGGCGTACAGCAATGTACCCGGCAACACCAATTAATGCAAAATTCTTCACAGGTTCATTCATTTTGAGGTTCCGGTTTTTATGATGTTCTCTCCATCAATTCTGTATGCTTCTCCGCTTTCGGGACAGGTGGCCTCTCCCTGTTCATTGAATTCCAGGCGATGTCCATATTCACTCATCCAGCCCACCTGCTTGGATGGATTGCCCACCACAAGGGCGTAGGCCTTCACTTCGTGAATGACCACTGCACCTGCACCAATAAACGCAAATTTACCAATTTTATTTCCACAGACGATGGTGGCATTGGCCCCGATGGTAGCCCCTTTTTCCACCACTGTTTTCATATATTCATCGCGCCTTACAATAGCGCTTCGCGGATTCATCACATTGGTAAATACCATGGAGGGCCCCAGGAATACATCATCCTCGCAGATGACCCCGGTATAGATGGAAACATTGTTCTGCACCTTCACATTGTTGCCCAGGATCACATCTGGCGAGACCACCACGTTCTGGCCCAGGTTGCAGCCTGTGCCGATTTTACACCCTGTCATCAGGTGGCTGAAGTGCCAGATCCTGGTACCCTTGCCAATCTCAACACCCTCATCAATCACTGTAGTTTCGTGGGCAAAATAGTCATTCATGGTTTATGATTTAAAAAAGAGACGGAACTGTTCTGAAATATACTCCAGCTGATTCTTTTCCAGTTCGGTATGCATGGGCAGCGAAAGAACCTTGCTGCACAATTCTTCCGATACAGGCAGATCCCCTTCCCGATAGCCAAGGTCATGGTAGGCTTTTTGCAGGTGCAGGGGAACCGGATAATAGACCATGGAAGGGATCCCTTTATCCTGTAACCACTGCTTCAGGGCATCCCTTTCGGAAGCTGGAACCTGCATGGTGTACTGGTGAAAAATATGTGTGGTGAAAGATGAGCGAACAGGTACAGCGACTCCGGGGAGATCCGATAAAGTAGTGTCGTACCAATCAGCGGCTTCCTGGCGCCTCCGGTGATAGTCATCCAGGTGTTTAAGTTTCACCCTGAGGATGGCGGCCTGCAGCGTATCGAGGCGGGAATTTACACCCACATGGTCGTAATGGTACCTCTTCTCCATGCCGTGATTCACCAGGGAGGCAACTCTTTTTCCAAAGCTTTCATCGTTGGTAAAGATGGCCCCTCCGTCACCGAAGGCTCCCAGGTTTTTGGAGGGGAAGAATGAGGTGGTTCCCAGGTGTCCGATGGTACCGGCTTTTTGTACTGCACCACCCTCTGGAAGAAAATCGGCACCCAGCGCCTGCGCATTGTCCTCAATCACATAGAGGCCATGTGTCTTTGCAAACTCTATGATCGATTCCATATCGGCACACTGTCCGAACAGGTGCACCGGCACAATGGCCCTTGTGCGCTCAGTTAGTGCCTGTTCCAGCTGAGCCGGATCGAGATTAAATGTATCGGGAAGCACATCCACAAACACCGGATTTAATCCGAGCAGTCCGATCACCTCCACGGTGGCAATAAATGTAAAAGGGGTAGTAATTACTTCATCACCCGGTTGCAGATCCAGGGCCATCATGGATACCTGAAGGGCATCGGTTCCGTTTCCGCAGGCAATGGTATGTTTGACACCCATGTAGGCTGACAATTCATCCTGAAACTGGCGGACATCTTCACCTTTGATAAATGCTGTGGAATCGATGACCCCCTGGATGGCGCTGTCTACCTCTTTTTTAATTTTAAGGTATTGACCATGAAGGTCTACCATTTTTATCTTGTTCATTCGTACAGGCTAGGAGAATAAGTATACGAATATAATAAAAAAAGCGGGTTGATAACTTGGTTTTGAATTCCTCAGTTGACTGATTACTTTTACCTCACAATTGACCTAAGATGACCCTCGGAAAATATATCAGAGATCTTTTGGATGAGAAGAAGCGCGTCATCCTGGCGGGCTTTGGCAACCTGGAATTAAAAACGCAGGATAAGGATCAATCCCCATCCGGCAGCAGGATTGATCCTCCCGGAATTTCGGTCAGATTTGACAGCAGTTTCAGCAAAGACGACGGCTTGCTGGCTTCGGCCTATGCAGAGGGGGAGGAACTGGAAGGAGACGAGGCGCAACAGCGTGTTCTGGAGCTGATCGATGCCATCAAATTTGCCCTGGATAAAGGGGATTCCTATATCCTCCCTGAGACAGGGACATTTGTCAGGGACGAGGACGGAAAGGTGAAGTTCCAGGTCGATCCGGCCTGGCTGCTTGAGACCGATCAGTACGGACTGGAGTCGATGGACCTGCTGGAGCTTGAAGAGTTGCCCTCCGAGGAGGAGAAAACTGAAGCAGAGAAGGAGGCACCAAAAACTGTTGTGGCTCCGGCCCCGGAGCCTGCACAAAAGGTCACACCACTCGCTCCGGCAAAACCCAAATCCAAACCCAGGAAGTGGAGGGTGATCTGGGTGTTTGCCGCACTGCTGATCGTTGTCCTGGTGGTATTGATCCTTGTTCCTACCGATGAGACTGGCAATGGGGAGAGGAGCTGGAAGTTTTTGAATAGAAAGCCCGCTGAAGAGGTGGTGGACCAGGAAGTAAGCACGCCGGTTGATGTTGAAACTACTGACGATGAGCAGGATCCGGGTCAAGCAGCTGAAGCACCCGATGTTACTCAGGAAACAGAAGATCCGGTTCCGGTGGAGGTGACCAATAACTACTTTGTAATCGCCGGAAGCTTCAAGAACCTGGGGAATGCCAGTGATCTGCAAGACCGGCTGAAGCAGAAAGGATTTGATGCAGAAGTGATGATCACCGAAAACCGCATGTACCGAGTGAGTGTGACATCATTTGCCACCAAGGAGGAGGCCGAGAAAGGTCTTGCAAAGATCAAATCGAAACCTGGCCTTGAATCGTGCTGGCTGCTTTCTAATTAATTTCCGATCCGTTCACAGCTTCATCCGAGGGCTCCACAAAATGGAGTGTGCCGTCCGGATTCTCTGAGAGGAGGATCATCCCTAAGGATTCAATCCCTTTGATTGTCCTGGGTGCCAGGTTGGCAAGCACACACACCTTTCTGCCAGGCAGGGTATCGGCTTCATAATATTCAGCAATGCCCGATACAATGGTGCGTACTTCGAATCCCAGCTCCACCCTCATCTTTATTAATTTCTTGGTTTTGGCTACCTTTTCCGCTTCCAGGATCGTACCGACCCGAAGGTCCATCCGGGTAAAATCGTCAAAGGTGATCTCCTCTTTTTGAGGCGAAACCTCTGCCGGTTTCTCATTATCCTCCTTTGTAAGGTCGAGTTTGTCCAGCTGTGCCTGGATCTGCTCATCCTCGATCTTTTCGAAGAGCAGGGAGGCTTTCCCGAGCGAATGTCCGGCAGTCAGCAGGTCAGGCTTCCCGATCAGGTCCCAGGCACGTCCTTCAAACTGCAGTAATCCCCTCAGTTTCTCCATGGAGAAGGGGAGGAAAGGATCGAGCAGGAGGGTCAGGTTAGCAGAGATCTGAAGGGAGATATTCAGGATGGTCTTCACCCTTTCCTGATCGGTCTTGATCAGTTTCCACGGTTCGGTATCGGCCAGGTATTTGTTGCCCAGACGAGCCAGGTCCATGCCCGTTTTTATGGCTTCCCGGAAGCGGAACTGCTCCAGGCTCTGCTCCACACTGAGGGCAATGGTTTTAATCTCCTCAAGGGTGGCATTGTCCTGATCCGTTAGCCCGGTAAGCTCAGGGACCCTGCCCTCAAAATATTTATCAGTGAGCACGATGGCCCGGTTCACAAAATTCCCCAGAATGGCCACCAGTTCGTTGTTGTTCCGGTTCTGGAAATCTTTCCAGGTGAAATCGTTGTCTTTGTTTTCAGGAGCATTGGCACAGAGAACATAACGCAGCACATCCTGTTTTCCCGGGAAGTCTTCCAGGTACTCATGGAGCCAGACGGCCCAGTTCCGGGAGGTGGAGATTTTGTCATTCTCCAGGTTCAGGAATTCATTGGCAGGTACATTGTCGGGCAGTATGTAGGAACCTTCCGCCTTCAGCATGGTAGGGAACACAATACAATGGAACACAATGTTGTCCTTCCCGATAAAATGGACCAGGCGTGTCTCCTTATCTTTCCAGTATTTTTCCCATTCAGGGGTCAGCTCCTTGGTGGCAGAGATGTAACCAATGGGAGCATCGAACCACACATAGAGCACTTTCCCGTCGGCCCCTTCCACCGGTACAGGAACGCCCCAGTCAAGGTCGCGGCTCACCGCCCGCGGATGCAATCCCTGGTCGAGCCACGATTTGCACTGTCCGTACACATTGGCTTTCCATTCCTTGTGCTCCTTGAGAATCCACTCCTGCAACCATGGTTCAAACTTATCCAGAGGCAGGTACCAGTGTTTGGTCTCTTTCAACACGGGTTGGCTGCCGCTGATGGTCGATACCGGGTTGATCAGGTCGGTGGGACTCAGCGAGGTACCACACTGCTCACACTGGTCACCGTAGGCGCCCGGGTTGCCACAGTGGGGACAAGTGCCTGTAATGTAGCGGTCGGCCAGGAAGGCGTCGGCCTCCTGGTCGTAATACTGTTCGGAGGTTTTCTCCAGAAAGACCCCTTTCTCGTGAAGGGTCTTAAAGAATTCTGAGGCAGTCTCGTGGTGCACCTGGTTGGAGGTGCGGGAGTAGATATCGAAAGAGATCCCAAAATCCTCAAATGCCTTCTTGTTGATTTCGTGGTAGCGGTCCACCACCTCCTGGGGGGAGATGCCTTCGTTGCGTGCTTTCAGGGTGATGGGAACCCCGTGTTCGTCCGAACCGCAGATGGAGATCACATCTCTTCCCTGCTGGCGGAGGTATCTTACATAGATATCGGAAGGAACATAGACCCCGGCCAGGTGGCCCAGGTGAAGAGGTCCGTTGGCATAGGGCAGGGCAGAGGTTACCAGGGTTCTTTTATATTTTTTTGCAGTCATTGTGCGTTTTTTGGGAAGCACAAAGATAATGATAAACGCTGATTCTCCTCCCGGTTATCCCATAAAAGGAAAAGCTTAAAACCGATGAATCAATGTGAAAAAGGAAGACGTGCCGAAAGGGTGGCAGCCGGTTACCTCAGGGCCAGGGGTTACCGCATCTGGAAAACCAACTGGAGGTGGGGGAAACGGGAGCTGGACCTGGTTACCCTCCACCGCAACGAACTTGTGATCGTGGAGGTAAAGGCACGGTTGGATAATGCGGTCAACGAGCCTTCAGAGGTTGTGGACCGGGCCAAACAGCGAAACATTGTGCTGGCTGCCGATGCCTTTATCCGCCTCCATGGCTGCTGCTGGCCCACCCGTTTTGATGTGATCGCGGTAATTTACCAGGGCAGTGGCATGGAGATTGAACATATAGAAAATGCCTTTTACCCGGTGGTGGATTAATTACCGGCCTGACGGAGTGATTGTAAAGGAGTACTGGTACTCCCCTGCAGGGATGGTGTACTCTTTATGTACCGGCCGGCCCCAGGAGGTATCTCCCCCCACACCCATCTGTAGGTGATCGATGTTCCACTGAACCGTTGTGCTTGACATAATTTCTGCTCCATGCCTCGAACTCACAGGAACCAGTCCCGATGCTGACATGCCTCCCTCTTTCCCGGCAATATAGTCAAGCTCTGAGGTATTGAATGGCCAGACACTTCCGCTGAGCAGGTTGTTGTCGGCAGGATAAACTGTGAGGTGCAGCGCATCTGATGAAACCTTCATCCACCGGATGTCTGTTTTGTTACCCGTCTCCTGGGGCCTGGAGTAGCGATGAAACTGGTTTGCAATAGGACCCTGATGAATACCGATTTTCCCGGCGGTTTTTCGGTCCCAGTAAGTTTCGTGCGGGCCTCTTCCGTACCAGGCCGTTTCGGTGAAAACCTCCGGCAGGGTAAGGGACATTCCAAGCCTGGGAATATCAGGCAGGCTGTCGAGGAGGGGTTTAAAATGGTAATCGACAGTAAGGGCTCCTTCGCGGGACAAGGTATAACCCACATGGAGCAGAGCTATCTGATCCGGAAACCGGTATTCAAGGGTGTATTTGATATTCCCCGCGGTTGCAGCAGGAGGTTCCACCAAGGAGGGTATTCCCTCTTCTGTGCTCCGCTTCCAGATGGCTGCCCATTCGTGCATGCCATTGCCCAGGTCGTTGTCGGTGGGGGCTCTCCAGAAATTGGATCGGATCGGCTGTTCTGTAATTTGCTGCCCCTGAAATTGCCAGCTTAGGATCTCACCAGTTGCTTTGTCTATGACCAGCTCTGTTTGATCATTTTGAACCACGATCCGGTCCTCCTCCTTCAGGATGGTCAGCGGTATACCTTTATCACCCTTCAAAGCAGGTGGTGTGTAATCCTGCAGGACAAACTGGTCAAATGCAACTTCATGTCCTACTGGTATAAGACCCTTAGCTGTTTCGGTAAGCAACTGAATGTAGAGCACATATTCGTGGTGCTTCTTCAATGGATTGAGGCTGATGGGAAACTCGTTCCAGATTCCGGGTTGCACATGGATCTTTTCGAAAGTTCCCTCCTGTACACTGACTCCATTCTGCATCAGGGTCCATCTTAGCGCCATCTGATCCAGTGAAGCAAAGGAATTCTTGTTGGTCACAGCCACGGTTTGGTTCACCGGATCCCACTCAAAACCGGCCGGCTGGTAGACCTTCTTCACCTCATAAAGATGGGGGTGAGGATTTCTGTAAGGATCGACCAGTCCATTGTTCAGGAAGTTTCCATCGGTGGGCAGATCGGGATGGTAGTCGTGTCCGTACGCCAGGTAGGGCTTTCCTTCCTCATCTTTATATTCCAGCGACTGATCCACCCAGTCCCAGATAAAACCTCCCTGCAGTTCAGGGTAGCGGTCTATGATGTCCCAGTAGTCCTGCAGGTTGCCCACGGAGTTTCCCATGGCGTGGGCATATTCAATCATTATGGCCGGTTTATCCGGCTGGTTTTCCGCATACTGAACCAGCCGTTCCGGCCTGGGGTACATGGGACAATAGATGTTCGTATAATCCTCTTCACCTGCCGGTTCATACTGTATGGGGCGGGAGGTGTCCAATGCTTTCAACTTCTCATAGAGTGAACGGAACAACTCTCCCTCCCCTGCTTCGTTCCCCAGCGACCATATGATGATTGAAGGGTGGTTCCGGTCGCGGTAATACATGCGCTCGACCCGGTCCAGGTGGGCAGGCAGCCACGACATCTCATTGCCCAGCTGAGTAGCTTCATCCAGGGCCAGGGGATGGCTCTCAATATTGGCCTCATCAATCACATACAATCCGTACTTATCACACAGGTCGTACCAGTGAGGGTGGTTGGGATAGTGGCTGCTTCTCACCGCATTGATGTTGTGCTGCTTCATCAATGCAATGTCCCGTTCCATGGATTTCCTGGATATCACATGACCGGTATGGGGATCGGTTTCGTGTCGGTCGACTCCCCTGATGGCAATCGCCTTGCCATTTACCAGCAACTGGCTATCCCGGATCTCCACACTCCGGAACCCGATGTACTTTTGAATGAATTGATTGTTTTCAGGATGGGCAGGATCGGTCAGATGAATGCTTAGCTTGTAGAGATGTGGGGCTTCGGCCGACCATTGTTTCACCTCTTTAAGCAAGGTTTCGGAGCTGATCCCGGCAATGCCACCGGCAGGAACCTCAATGCTTTTTTTGTCAGCATAGAGGGTGTAAGCTCCCTGGGAAAGCCGGATGTGCAGCTGGCGAACTGCAGCCTGGCCGGATTTGTTCTCAAGTGCTGCCTGGAGTCGAAACACTCCATCGCGGTACCTTTCATCCAATCCGGCATGCACCTGGAAATCCACCACGGATACCTGCGGTTTGGCATAGAGATATACTTCCCGCTCGATGCCGCTCATCCGAAGCATGTCCTGACTCTCCAGGTAGCTGGCATCGCTCCACCGGAACATCTGGATGGAGATCAGGTTCTCACCCGGTTTCACCAGCGAGCTAAGATCAAATTCAGCCGGGGTTTTGGATCCCTGGGAGTAGCCAGCGAATTGGCCATTTATGTATAGGTACATGGCCGATTTTGCCCCGGCAAAGTGCAGAATGATCTGCTCATCTTTCCATGTCTCGGGGATGGAAAAGGTGTGACGGTAGGTACCCACCGGGTTGTAGTCGGTGGGGGCATCCGGCCAGGTGGTGGTGAAGGGGTAGCGTTCGTCCAGGTAGATGGGATGCCCGTACCCTTCTACTTCCCAGTTGGCCGGCACCGGAATGGTATCCCAGTTGGTGTCATCCAGTTCCACTTCATAGAATCTCTTCACCCGTTCCCGGGGGAAGGCGGTCCAGTGAAATTTCCAGTTACCGTTCAGCGAGATGTATAACAGTGAGGAGTCAGGTCTTGCATTTTCGGCCAGAAATTCTGATTCAAAAGCAAAAAAATCGGCATGCGGGGCCAGCTTGTGGACCGAGAAAATGGTATGATCGCTATGCAGGTCCTGTTTTTCCCAACGCTCTTTGGGGCTGCACGACCAGAGCAACAGCAGCAGTGAAATCAGTGATGCGGTTCTTATCATTTCTCTTGCATAAAATCTTCCCGGAATATCCGTTTCAATGCTCCCAGGAGTTCATCCGCATGGGATCTTGAGAAGACAATGGGAGGTTTGATCTTCATCACATTCACATCCTTTCCGTCGGTGCTCATAAGGATCCCCAGCTCCTTCATCCGGTTGGCCAGGTAGGCGGCTTTTTCTGTCTGCGGATTCATCTCCTGACCGGTCAGCTCAATACCAAGAAAAAGGCCCTGTCCCCGCACCTCCCCGATGATTGGAAACTCCTGCTGCATCTTGACCAGTTCCTCCTTAAGGTAGTTCCCAACATTCAGCGCATTTTCTTGAAGGGATTCATCTTTAATTACCCGAAGTACTTCGGTTCCAATGGCACAGGAGACAGGATTTCCGCCGAAGGTGTTGAAGTATTCCATGCCGTTGGCAAAAGCATCGGCCACCTGTCGGGTGCAGACCACCACTGCCAGTGGGTGGCCGTTCCCGATGGGTTTTCCGATGGTCACAATATCCGGGACAACCCCATGAAGCTGGAAACCCCAGAACTGTTCCCCCACACGTCCGCAACCTACCTGTACCTCATCAGCAATGCAGATCCCGCCGGACTCCCGGACCATGGCATAGGCAAGCCCCAGGTAGTTGTCGGGAAGCTCGATCTGTCCGCCACAACTGATGATGCTTTCGCAGATAAAGGCAGCGGGCTTTCTGCTTAAGGAATGAATGTGGTCGATCTGTTCACGAATATGAGCTGCATACAAAGGACCTGTCTCTTCTCCCCGGTGGATGCCCCGAAAGCGATCCGGCAGCGGCACAATATGGGTATGTTCAGGGGCCCCGGATCCCCCTTTCCCGTCAAACTTGTAGGAGCTGACACTCACACAGCCAGTGGTGTTTCCGTGATACCCTACCTCCACGGCGATCATATCTTTCTGACCGGTGAATGTCTGTGCCATGCGAAAGGCCAGCTCATTGGCTTCGCTTCCCGAATTCGCCAGGTGCACCACCGACAGCTCCTCAGGGAAGGTGCT
>JAGLPR010000233.1 GCA_023137255.1 Bacteroidales bacterium
GCCAGCATAATGGTTTGCATATAGATATTGTAACTGCCCCTGTTTTTCTCCAAATAATGCTTCAGATGGAAATATGAACGATCATACATTCTGGTTTGTATATAAAAATCGGCAGCAAGCAGTCTCAGATCATTCTCATCGGGATGGGCCTGTGCAAACTCTTCAATGACCTCTGACAGCTCTGAGGCGTAGTTTGTAACATATTTCTCTTCGGACAGATAATAGGATAGTATGGCTAGTTTTCTCTTAACATCAACTTGCTCGCTTCTGAATGACATGGCCAGATAGTTGAAACTCTGACTGTAATCCTCCGTTTTTCTATAGTAGTCGGTCAGGTTTGTCAGGGCAAAAATATTCATGCTATCCACTTCCAGAATCTCCTTATAGTAAGCGGCTGCTTCTGCCTCCTTACCGTTTTTCATACACAGTTCAGCCGCTACAATCCTGAATTGTATGGCTTCCGGAAAAATAACCATTACCTTCTCTATCTCCTCCCTGGCCTGCTCATACTTTTCTTCACTTTCATATACAGAAGCTTTCAATAAGGTAATCTTCTCGCTGAAACCTTTCTCCTTTTCTATTTTCTCCAGTGTTCTGATTGACTTCCCAGATTTTCCCATGGCAAAATAAGCTGAAGCCAGCTGGTATTCCCATTCTACGTTCCCCGGATCATTCTTCATTTTTTCCTTCAGGATTTCTACCACCTTATCAAAAGCTTCCTGAGCTCCCAGGGCATTTATATATGCAATTGTATACCATTGATTATCAGGGTCTATAATATATGCTTTGGCCAGGTTTTTTCTGGCCAGCTCCACCTGATTGGTCATCAGGTATATGGTGCCCGCTTCAAAATAGGCCACATCACAATCCGGTTTCTCTTTGATCACCAGATTATAAAGCTTTAAAGCCTCTGCCATATGGCCAAGGTTTTTCTGCTTAACAGCTTCAATCAGTGCATATTGATAGTCCTGGTTCTTCTCTCCTTTTTGGCTCCAACCCACTAAGGTTCCTGAGAACAGCATTCCCAACACCAACAACCCAATAACTGCTCCCTTTTTCATTTATTCATCAATTTGTTCCTGTATGTCCAAAACCCCCGGCACCACGATCAGACTCCTCCAGCGAATCGACCGGCGACCATTGAATGGACTCAATTTTATTGATCACCATCTGGCAAATTCTCTCTCCATCCTTCACTACAAAATCCTCACCCGACAGGTTGATCAGAATGATTCCAATCTCACCACGGTAATCAGCATCGATGGTGCCCGGAGTATTTACCACAGAAATGCCATTTTTCAATGCCAGTCCGCTCCTGGGCCTGATCTGGGCTTCATATCCGGCAGGCAATTCAATAAATAACCCGGTTGGAATAAGCTTACGCTGCAAGGGTTTTAATGTGACGGGCCGCTCCAGGCTCGCCCTCAGATCCATCCCGGCCGATAAGGGGGTGCTGTATCCCGGCAGGGGATTCTCTGAGTTGTTCACAATTTTAACTTCCATCTGATCAGTCTGGTTTATAATTATTAAATGTAGGACGCTCCTTCCATACAACTATTACACCAAAACCACCCAGTAGCAACAGGGGCCACAATTTCCCCCAGCCCTGAATGTCCTGCAAAAATAGTTTATTGCTTACATATATGAACCCTGCCAGGGCGATATATGCCACGATTCTTCCTGTCCGGTAAGGAATCGGAAAGTGTTTTTTCGACCAGGCATAGGAGAGCGCCACCATAGTACTGTAACACAACAGGTGGGCCCATGCAGATGCCACATAGCCGTACCTGGGGATAAACAGAAGGTTTACCACTATTGTAATAGCTGCTCCTACCAGGACAAATATGGCACCAAAATGGGTCTTATTTGATATTTTATACCATATGGAGAGATTGAAGAAGATGCCCATGACCAGGTTGGCCGCAAGCACCACCGGTACGATATGCACTCCTTCTCTGAAACCCGACCCGATAAAAAGTATAAAATAATCGAGATAAAGAGTGACCAGGAGAAATATAAAGAGTCCGGCCACCACAAAAAATGTCATTACATCCGCATAGAGTTTCCTGGCATTTTTGTCTTCCGATTTTGAAAAAAAGAAAGGTTCTGCTGCATATCTGAACATTTGAACAAAAAGAGTCATCAAGACGGCCAGTTTGTAATTTGCCCCATAAATCCCCAGTTGTTCCATGGGATTTTGTTCCGGTGATATCAAGTGCTTCAACAGGATCCTGTCAAGAGCTTCATTCACTGTTCCGGCCAGTCCCGCAATCAACAAAGGATAGGAGTATCTGAGCACCTCCTTCAGCATGCTCCTGTCAAAAGTAGAACGGAAAGCTGCTGCTATTTCTGGCAGCAGCAAAAGAAGTTTTAATGATGATGCTATAAGGTTGGATATCAACACATATCCCACACCAATGCTTTCATTGTAAATCACTGAAACCAGCTCAGAGTCGGTGTGCCGGGGACAGTAAAAGAGGAAAAACAGGTTCAGGCCGATATTGACTGAAACCTCCACCAGGCGTATCAGGGCATATTTTACAGGCCGGTTAAGCAATCTTATCCTTGCAAAAGGGATGGAAGTAAAAGCATCGATCCCCACAATAAATGCCAGCCATTTGATATACTCAGGATGCCGGTCATAACCGATCGCATTGCTGACAGGACCCGACCATACCTGCATGGCGATGATAAACAACAAAGAGGTGGCAAACAGAGATCCCAGCACCGTGCTGTACACCTTCTCCTTCTTCTCGGAGTTGCTGGCAAATCTGAAATAGCCGGTCTCCATACCATAGGTTAGAATGACCAGGAGAAATACCACATAAGCATAGAGCTCAGTAATCACACCATAGCTAGCCTTCTCAAAAACCCGGGTATAAAAAGGTGTAAGCAACAGATAGTTAAGCAGGCGAGGCAAAACAATGCCAAGTCCGTATACGGCGGTCTGCCCGAACAGCTGTTTGATGGGGTTTTTCAAGTTCTCCGCAAGATTTCCGTAAAAGTAGCATTATCCGGAGCGATGATCATTCATCTCCAGATTTTTTATTAAACAG
>JAGLPR010000234.1 GCA_023137255.1 Bacteroidales bacterium
GAAGGATCTCCAGTTAAGAAATGACGGCCTGCTGGACCAGATTATCAAGCTGGAAAAAGAACTGGAGGAAAAGGAGAAGTAGATTTAGTGGTTAGCATAGTTTGACGCAACCAGTTCCTTGATTCAATCGTCTTACATTAAAGTAATCCGATGATATCATGAGAAGCTCTATATTTCTGCCTGCAGTGTTCCTTACTATCCTGATGGCTTTACCAGCATGTGAGTTATTTGACCAGGATCTGGTACCCGATGAGCCAAAAAAGATCGATCTAAGAAAGAAGTCCGCCGAGATCATTGAAGCAGATCAACTATTTGCGTTTGAGTTATTCAAGCAAGTGTATACGCTTAGTGATGAGGTAAATATGATGATTTCGCCGCTCAGTGTATCGTATGCATTGGGGATGACCTACAATGGCGCTGCAGGCACCACCCTGGAAGCTTTTAATGAAGTGCTGCATTTTGGCGATCTGACCAACCAGGAGGTGAATGAGAGCTATAAGGACCTCATGAACCAGCTCATTCATCTGGACGAACAGGTGGAATTTTCCATTGCCAACAGCATCTGGTATAAGTTGGGTTATCCTGTATTAGATGAGTTTATAATAACCAACCAGGACTATTTTGATGCAGCCGTGGAGGAACTCGATTTTTCAGATCCCGGAGCAGTGGATGTGATCAATGGATGGATCGAGGATAAAACCAATGATAAGATCAGAGATATGCTCGACTTCATCCCCTCAGATGCTGTGATGTACCTGGTAAACGCCATCTATTTCAATGCAAAGTGGAAATACCAGTTCGATCCCGAGGATACCTATGAAGGTGAATTCCACCTGGAGGATGGTTCTGCATTTGATGCAGATTTCATGAAGATCAACGGGAGCTTCAATTACACGGCCAATGAGGACTTCACAGCTGTGGAGCTACCCTATGGTGACAGTACCTTCAGCATGGTAGTCATGTTGCCCACCGGTAATAACAACCTTGACGACCTTGTGGATAGGATGGACATTGACACCTGGAACACCTGGTTTGCATCTCCTACAACTCAAAATGTACAGATCGAGTTGCCAAAATTCACCTATGATTTTAAGGACCTGCTGAACGATCCGCTGATCAATCTCGGACTCGGTATTGCTTTTGGAGGAGGTGCCGATTTCTCCCGGATCACACCGGGTGGTGACTTGTATATTTCCAGAGTCATACATCAGACTTTTATTGATGTCGAGGAAGAAGGCACCGAAGCGGCAGCAGCAACCATTGTGGAAATAAAAGAAATTTCAGCACCGGTTATAACTATGTTTAAAGCCAACAGCCCGTTCCTCTTTGTGATCAGGGAGAACTCCACCTCGGCGATCATGTTTATGGGTAAGGTGGGGAGACCGGAATATCCGTAGTGCTTGTTGTCCCGGAGCGCAATAGATCTGTTAATCTTTCTTCTGAAAGGTATAGGTTCCCCTGAGGGCTACCACGAAATTGCGATCTTTATAAGCATAATCACCTTTATTGACGTTGGTGACTCCAGGAATTACCCTTAGGCCTACCCCAAAATTATTTGGAAACTCATAACCAACCCCCAAAGGGATACTCAGATCAAATGTTTTGATCCATTCTCTATAATCATAGGCGTTCCCATCATACTTATCTTTGGCACTTAACAAAAAACCGGGCTGAATGCCAGCTTCACCATAAAAACCATTTGGAAACTGATATCTTGTCATCAGCGGGATATTGGCATACCACAGTCTGGTTGTTCCTTTAACAAGGCCCTCGCCCCAATCCTCTTCCCAGCTGGCACCCTGCATGGAGATATTGGCTTCCACCCATGAGGTGATGGGTAGTTTGGATTGATACGGAATATTTGCTGCTACGCCTCCCTGAACTCCAAAAGCACTCGACCAGCTATCGCTTTCGCCAACGATCCTGCTGTTTACTCCGGCTAAATTAACGTTCATGGTAGTACAGGGCCTGAATGCACAAGATTGTAAAATACAAATGCATCCAACAATTACTAAAGTTGAAATGGTCTGTTTCTTCATGCTTAAGTTCTTTAAGAGATGATTACAACAAATTACGAAACACTCCAGTTCAAGTCAACAATTTTGTGATTATTAACATATTACATATACCGGTATTACCAGCTAACCAGTGTATATTGGAATCGTAAAATGGAATTCAGTCCCGGAACCCTCCTCGGTTTTGCACCATATTTCACCTCCGTTCTTATCAACAAATTCCTTACATAGAACCAATCCTAAGCCTGTTCCGGATTCACCTTCTGTTCCCACAGACTTATATTTTTCATCAATACGAAATAATTTCTTTACATCCCCGGCTGGTATACCGACTCCATGGTCACTGAC
>JAGLPR010000235.1 GCA_023137255.1 Bacteroidales bacterium
GTATACATTGGCCTCCCTTGAGCGGTAGTCGCCTCCCTTGATGGTATCGAAAAAGAGGCGGTAGATGCTGTCGCCGTCATTCTGATAGTTTTTAGCGGCATTGATGCCTCCCTGCGCTGAAATACTGTGTGCACGCCTGGGGCTGTCCTGGTAGCAGAACGATTTTACCTTGAATCCCATTTCAGCCAGGGAGGCTGCTGCAGAGGCACCGGCCAGACCGGTTCCGATCACGATCACATCCAGTTTTCGCTTATTTGCCGGGTTGACCAGGTTCTGGTTCGATTTGTAATTTGACCATTTTTCCGCTAAAGGTCCTTCGGGTATCCTGGATTGAAGCTTAACCATATTGGGTAATTGTTGTAGTTAAAGGAAGTAGATATAAATAGGGATAAAGGAGTAGCCGGCCACGACAATGGTGGCATAGATGATGGCCAGAAACTGGACCACCGGGGTGTATTTTTTGTGGTCCATCCCCAGTGTTTTGAACGCTGACTGAAATCCGTGCACCAGGTGAAATCCAAGGAACACAAAGGCAGCGATATAAAAAATAACAAATGGAAGCATTTTGAATTTGTCGAGGATCTCGGAGGCAAAGTCGTGGTAGGCCACGCCATCCACAATCACTTCGGTAGCGTGACCAAACTTTGCTTTTATGTAGAAATCCATAAAGTGAATCACCAGAAAGGTCAGGGTGATCAGGGCTGTATGAATCATAAATTTCGAGAAGAACGAAGTGTTTGAGTAGTTGGCTTTGTTGTACCTTTTGGGCCTGGCCACCCAATTCTGAATCTGCAGAATCAATGCATAGATAATATGCAGCAGAAATCCGCCAAACAGAATGATCTCAAAGATCTTGATGAGAATATTTGTGCTCATAATGTGAGCGACTTTGTTGTACACCATGGGATCGTCGTAAATAACAATCAGCAGATTGACTCCCATGTGGACCAGCAGGAATGTAAGCAGAAAAATTCCTGCCAACGACATCAAAAGTTTCTTTCCAAGGGAAGAAGTGAAAATACCTGACATATGATTACAATTAAAATAAGTTACTTAAATTGCATAGGGTCGAACAAATATAATATTTTCTGATTCCTTCTTTGTTACCTGATACATTTCCTACAACAGGTAACCGAACCTAAAGTGATAAGCTTTTCCTCTCTATGAAACCCGATCCCGTCTCGTCAATCCTTTTTAAACGCAACAGGTCAAAACTAGCTACGTTGATGGCACCTGGCTCTGTGGTGCTGATCCGCTCGGGCGAAGCAAAAAAAAGGAGCGGCGACCAGTATTACCCTTTCCGTCAGCACTCAGATTTTTTCTACCTGACAGGGATCAAACAGGAGGAGAACCTCTTTGCATTTGCTCCCGATCACCCCGATCCCGGTCTCAGGGAGCTCCTTTTTATCAAGAGAACCACACCAAAGTCGGAACTGTGGACCGGACCTCTGCCCGGGCCGGAGGAGGTTAAGCAGCTTTCGGGGATAGGAGAAGTAAGGTGGCTGGAGGAGAAGGATGCATGCCTGGAGGAGTTGTTGCGCGGGGCCACCCTGGTGTACTGCGACCAGGAGTTGGCTGCGCCGAGCTCGCAGGCTCGGTTCAGGGAACTGGAAAATGTGAACAGGATGCCCCTGGCCCCCCTGGTGGAACAACTCAGGATGTTCAAAGAACCGGAGGAGATCGATGAGATCCGAAAAGCCATCTCAATTACTCACTCAGCTTTTTTGAATGTGTTGGAGAGGGTGAACCCGGGAGTCTGGGAATACCAGGTGGAAGCAGAAATCATCGGTACTTTCATAGAGAAGGGAGCTGTCGGACACGCCTATGACCCCATTGTGGCCAGCGGAAAAAATGCATTGATCCTCCACTATGTGAAAAACAGCAGTCAGTGCCGCGATGGGGATATGCTCCTGATGGATTTCGGTGCCGAAGTCAACAACTATGCAGCCGACTGTTCCCGGACCATCCCTGTGAACGGCTGTTTCTCCAAAAGGCAGCGGGAAGTATATGAAGCGGTGCTCCGGATATTCAGGCAGGCCAGGGGGATGATGGTGCCGGGGACTCTGATGAGTGACTTCCACCAGCATGTGGGTGGGTTGTGGGAGGAGGAACATATCGGTCTCGGTCTCTACTCCCGGGAGGATGCTAAGGTACAGCCCGACCAGGATCTGCCCTGGAAAGATTACTTTATGCACGGTACCTCCCACTCCCTTGGTCTGGATGTTCATGATCCGTTTGACCGCTCCAGGCCTTTTGAGCCGGGAATGGTACTCACCTGTGAACCAGCCATTTATATACCGGAAGAGCAGACAGGCATCCGGCTGGAGAATAACATACTGATTACCGGGGAGGGTCCGGTCGACCTGATGGAGGAGATTCCCATTGAACCGGATGAAATTGAAGAACTAATGAACAGGAAAAGATAGCTTTGATGCAAAAACGCATTGAATTCAGTGGGACCGAGGTGGCATACTCGGACCGTGGTGAGGGTCCCTGCCTGGTGCTGCTTCACGGTTACCTGGAGACCGGTGAGATCTGGGACAGTTTTGCGGATCTCTTTCCGCAGGGATACAGGCTGATCATACCAGACCTTCCCGGTCATGGTCGTTCCGGCACCTGGGGAGAGATGCACAGCATGGATGACCTGGCGGGGGTAGTCAACGCCATAGTTGAAGCGGAAGGCATCAGAAAAATTTTCCTTGTGGGACACTCCATGGGGGGCTATGTGCTTATGGCATTTGCAGAACTTTTTCCTGAAAAGTTGTTAGGGTATTCCCTTTTTCACTCCACCTGCTTTGCCGATACCGATGAAAAGAAGGTGAACCGCGACCGGGAAATAAGCCTGGTGCTCTGCGGCAAAACGAGGCAGATCGTATTGGTGAACATCCCCAAGGCCTTTTCAATGGATAACGTGGATCTGATGCCTGAAGAGGTGGAGAGAGCCAGGCGCATTGCCCTTGAGAATAGCGACGAGGGAATCGTGGCTTTGCTTAACGGGATGAAGTCAAGGCCCGACCGGACTGCTGTACTGAAGGATCCCGGACTACCGCTGTTGCTCATTGGCGGGATGAAGGATAACTACATCCCGGTAGAGGTGTTTGAGAGGCTGGTTTCGCTGGCCCCGCATGCACGGGTGCTGCGACTGGAAGAGAGCGGCCACATGGGTTTTATCGAAGAGCCTGAAAAGGTGGTGCAGGCATTTATGGAGATGCTGGACCAACTTAAATAAACAAGGCCTGCCAGCGTCGATCCGGTGGATCTCAGCCGACAGGCCAGGTTGCATTACTAACCCTAAACTGTATTCACTAACTCTAGATTGCCCTGCCGGGCCATCCTGCTCCCCTTCCAGGTCCCATTGCGGGTCCTGATCCATATCCTTTTCGACCCTGACCCATGCGGGCAGAGTGCCTGTGGAATCCCTGCTTCCGGGCAAATTCCCTTCGCTGCTCCAACTTCATCACCTGCTCGTCGGTAAGTATACTTTTCGCAGTCACCTGATGTTTGGTCTGCAGTTTCCTCATCTTATTCATCAGGTCGGTCTGTTGGTCGATAACCTTATCCACAGCTTTCAGATCCACAGACTCTTCGGAAAGCAGGGTACGCTCCCTCGCCTTCAACTCCACCATAAGGTTCCTCAAAGGTTTCATGGTTTTGTATTGTTCTGTGCGCAGAGAGGTGAGCTCCTCGCTCTGAGCTTCGGTGAGATCGAGGCGGGCAAAACTTCGCTCTCCCTCACCGGGTCCCATGCCCCTGCCTCCCTGGCGGTTTGGCTGGGCGTTCATAGCTGTGGTTATCAGCATGGCCAGGAGGATGACTCCGGCCGATTTTATGATTCTTGTTTTCATATCAAATAAATTAAAGTAAGACAAATGTTGTTTCATTTGCCTCTTTGATTATGCAAACACAGAAAGGTTTAATCGGGAGTACCGATCAGAGATGTGCAATGGTATCGATGGCCACCTGCAAGGTATAGTCAATCTCAGCAATGATGGGGTAGAAACCGATGTTGTCGATAATGTTCCTGCCCACATATGCCTTGATGGTCTGATGCAGGGCCACTTCGGAGGTCCGGATATCCTCATAATCGGGCTGCACTCCCTTCCCCCTGGCATATTCGATGAATTGCGGGAGGAGCCCCTGATCGTTCAGGTACCCTTCAATTTCTTCAGCTGTATTAAACTGCTCCAGGGAGACCCTGTTTTTATCTGTATAGTAGAATGCAAACCGGTACATCAGCCCCATGCTCCTTACCCGGTTGTAGTATTCAGATACGGCACTGGTATCGACCGGGACAAACACATCGGGCATAATTCCACCCCCGCCATAGACGATCTTTCCGCCTGGAGTGGCAAATTTTTGAGAGTCATCAAACTTGATGCTGTCCCTGTGCTCCAGTTCACCGCGCATGATCCGTTCGGCGAAGTCGTGATAGTAGTCTTCTTTTCCGTTTTCATAGGAACGCTGAATGCTTCTGCCTGTAGGAGTGTAGTACCGGGCCACTGTGAGCCGGAGGGCCGATCCGTCGGAAAACCGCATCTCCTCCTGGACCAGTCCTTTACCGAACGACCTGCGCCCGATGACCAGTCCGCGATCATTGTCCTGGATGGCGCCCGCCAGAATCTCACTGGCCGAGGCACTGGATTCATCGATCAGCACTACCACCTTATCCTCCTTGAGGATGCCACGGGAGGAGGCATAGTCATTCTCCCTGGGCCGTGTCCGCCCTTCGGTATAGACGATCAGCTGACCCTCTTCCAGGAACTGGTCGGCAATCATGGTGGCAGCCTCCATAATCCCACCACCATTATTCCTCAGGTCTATGATCAGTTTTTCCACCCCCTGTGATTTCAGCTTCTCAATGGCCTGCATAAACTCCCTGTAGGTGGTCTGTGCAAACTGACTGATCTTGATGTACCCTGTATTATCATCCACCTTATAGGCCACATCCACGCTGTAGATGGGGATGTCGTCACGGGTGATCTCAAAATCGAGAGGGGCCTTCTCTCCCCTGCGGTAGATCGATACTTTCACCTGGGTATTCTTGGGACCCTTTAGCATCTTAACAATGTCGTCGCTGGGCATATTGACTCCTGCCACCATCGAATCATCCACCATGATGATCCTGTCACCTGCCGCGATTCCTACCATTTCGGAGGGACCGTTGGGGATGGTGTTGATGATGGCCACTGTATCGTCGGTCATGTTAAAAGAGACGCCGATACCGCTGAAATTGCCCACAAGGGGTTCGGAGAAACGCTGGAAGTCAGTAGCGGGAATATAAAGCGAGTGCGGATCCAGGTTATCCACCAGTGCCGGCATCACCGACTCGTTCAGGTTGTTGAGGCTTACTGAATCCACGTACTCATTCACTATGTACTGCAAGGCCGAAGAGATCTTACTGCCCTTGGGAGTCAGGGAGAAGCCTGAACCTGAATTGTTTCCCGGACGAATGGAGAACTTCTGTCTGTTCACCTCATCGGTCACAATGCTTCGGATACGAATGCCGGTAATCCAGTTTCCCAGCAGGATCCCGACAATCAGGGCAATGCTGACAATCATCGGTAAAAATACGATCACTCTTTCTCTCTTGTTCTTCATGCTGCCTTCCCTTTCAATGGATCTCCCTATGAATTATTCTTCAATTTCAGGTATGTGTATCAGCTCAATTTCTGCCCTTTCAAGGAGATCGAGTCCGTTGGTAATCCTGTATTTTTCCTGGTAAACCACCCTGATGATCCCTGACTGGATAATCAGTTTGGCGCACTCCATGCATGGCGAGGTGGTAATATAAAGGGTCGAGCCATCGCTGCTGTTGTTGGATTTGGCCACCTTGGTAATGGCGTTGGCCTCAGCATGCAGTACGTACGATTTAGTAGTATCATGCTCATCCTCACACTCATTCTCAAATCCAGAGGGCGTACCGTTGTACCCGTCCGAAATGATCATCTTATCTTTTACCAGGAGTGCACCCACCTGTCTGCGGAT
>JAGLPR010000236.1 GCA_023137255.1 Bacteroidales bacterium
GAGCGTATATTCAAACTCCATGGCCCCGGAAGCATCCGATTTGCCAATAAATTTCCCTATGGCCAGCAAAACATAAGAGGTGGTCTGGGTGCTGTACCAACTACCCGATGCCATCTTCTCGGCAATTTCATCCACCAGCTTCTTTGCCTCCACTTTATCGCCCATCAGGGTAATAACCTCAAGGATCATGGCCTGGTCGCGCAACGAGCTTCCATAGGTATAGGAGAGTTCCCTGTAGGATGTTACAGAGGTAGTCAGTCCGGCTACCAGCCTCTCAGCCACCTCTTTTTTCCCGATCATCAGGTAAGCACCTGCCAGGGTCCATCTTGCAGTCACCGTCAACTCTTTCATCTCCCTCATGCGGTTCATGGCACCAAGAGCCGGTTTTTTAGCCAGTGCCAGGGTGTAGAGACGGTAAGCCTGGCTGATCTCATTGCTTCTCCGGGTTCCGAAGTAATCCGATTCCCGGTCCCAACTGTTGGCCAAGCGGGCCTGGTATTTGACCCAGTTGTTGATAAACCCGATGGGCAGCTTGTAGCCCAGGGCCTCTGCCTCAAGCATAAAATGCCCGGCATAGCTGGTCCCCCACTCACTCACACTGCCATATGAACCGGGCCAGTAGGTGAGTCCACCGCCGGAGACCTGGAACGATTTGAGCTTGTTGATCCCGGCCGAAATGTGATCCTGGATCTCACTCTTCTGTTGTGAATCCAGTTCGATGAACCTGTGAAGGAACAGCTGGGGAAACACCGCCGAGGTGGTCTGTTCCACACATCCGTGCGGATATTGCATCAGGTACTTCAGCCTCTGCTCCAGGTTCATGGGAGGAATGACCGATACCTCCAGCACCCCATGGTTGGTCCCGGCCAGTCCAACCGCCTCATAAGCACTCTTCCATGTTTTCCCGGGCTCCACCATGTCATTCACGGTCCGGGTAATTCGCGGATTGGGCATTCTTACCTGCAGATCGATCAGATCGCTGGCCTTCTGGTTCCCGCTCCTGGCAAACACTTCCACCTTACCGGCGCCAATTCGTTTGGCCACCTTCAGAGTAAAATCCACCACCATATCGCCTTCCCGGTCAAAGGTGATCTTCTGAGAAGAGGGTCCATCCACCGTGAACAGATCATTGGTCTTCACCTCCACAGTCACATTCTTCACCTTAGGATCCATGGAGAAAACAGTCACTGGCAGGGTGACGGTCTCTGCCGGACTGATCACCCGGGGAAGCGTAGCCAGCACCATCAGCGGCTTCTTCACCGGGGTAGTTTTTTCAATTTTTCCATAAGCCCCATAATGGCTGGCCACCACCATGGTTTTTACCGAACCCACATAATTGGGCATGGTAAAAGAATGACTGTTGCTTTTACCCGCTTTCAGTTCAAAGGGACCGAAGTATTTGACCACCGGTTTAAAGCGGTTCTCGTTCTTCTTGCCGTCCTGCTGGATAAACTCATCACCCCCTATGGATAGCAGTCCGGCCATCTCCCCTTTCAGGGCT
>JAGLPR010000237.1 GCA_023137255.1 Bacteroidales bacterium
GGAGATTAAACTGCAAACAACCACTATAAGTCCAGGAGGTAACATTGTGGTTGCCGGAAGCTCCGATCACCATTATATTGCAGCATTTAGGACAAGCTATACGATGCAGCCTGTGCAAAGTGAATTTCCAATAATCATGAGAGATGAAACCGGAACAAGCTGGAATATCTTTGGAGAGGCGGTGGAAGGAGAGCGAGAAGGGGAGCAACTTGAATCCCCAGTATTTTATATAGCAGCAGACTGGGCCTGGGAGCTTCTATTGGGCAATACATCAGTATTTAATCCTTCTTAGGCAGATACTCCTCAAAGATTTTATTCATTGACCTGAAGATGTTGTAGGGGCCTTTCCCGTGGAGTTCCTCAATTTGTCCGATGAGTTGTGAAATGCGTTCACGCTGGGTCCGATCCTCATGGGGACAGCTCTTTTCGACCTTAACCAGGTCGTTCAGTCCGGCATAATCCTCCAGCATCCTTTCATCCAGGTCCATCATAGGCCGTATCAGCTGCATGCGGCCTTCGAACATCTCCAGGGAATAGGGGAGGGAGCTGATAGAACCGTGGTAAATCATATTAAGTAGCAGGGTTTCCACTGCATCGTTGCGGTGGTGCCCCAGTGCAAGTTTGTTGCAATTCATCTCCCTGGTCAGCTTAAACAGCTCCTTTCGCCGGTTCCAGGAACAGATAAAACAAGCTGTCTTTGATGGGTCTTTTTCAAGGTCGGGTTCGATGGAACGGTAGTGGAGGGGAACATCAAGACCTTGACAGAATGCAGTGAGTTTCTCACGGTCTATCTCATACCCGATCCCGGTGGCTTCAACGTGTGCAGCAGTAAGGCTGAAGTCAAAGGGTACAGCCCTTTTCCTTTCCGCCAGCACCTCCAGGAGGATCATGGAATCTTTGCCACCCGACAATCCCACCAGGATATGATCACCCTCTTCGATCATCTGGTGGTCCCTCATGGTGGTCCCCAGTTTTCGGCAGATTTTCTTGAATAGCTTCTCCGACTGGATCTGTTCCGGTGATTTCTCCATACGGTCAGGATATGATCACAAACTTACTGAAAAGAGCGCAGGCCGGGATCCTGACCCCTATGACAGTTTCTTAATGATGGCCCTGAGCTTATCCATTTTTTCTTCCCCATCCTGTGTCAATTTCAGCTGGGCTCTGGTCCTGATCAGGTTATGCTCAGAATGCTTGACCTTATAGTATATATCTCCATCCAGGTAATCGATCAGGAAACGCACAGCTTGCATATAAGGGAACAGAAGACCTGCATAGAGCAGAGAATCCTTTTCAGTATCTGAAAGGATATCCCGGGTGGAGTCCAGGAAACCGGAGGCGAAAGCTTCATAAAGTTCCAGGTCCATGCTGACCCTGTCAAGGTTGGCATCATCCTCTTCCCCGGTATTGGTCAGCGTCCTGATTCCGTCACCAAAATCGGAAGTCACATAACCGGGTTGAATGGTATCCAAATCGATGACACACATACCTTTCCTGTTTGTATCAAACAATACGTTGCTAATTTTGGTGTCGTTATGGGTAATTCGAAGTGGAATTGCACCTTTTTCCCCCAGTTCATGTATGGTGAGCATCATTTTGGAACGGGATTCCACATAGTCGACCTCTTTTTTCACTGCTTTCAGTCGACCTGCTGTATCCTTACGAATACTTTCTGCCAGCTGGGTCAGCCTCCATTTCATATTATGGAAATCCGGAATAATGATTCCCACTTCCCCTACCTGGAGGTCGTTCAACATGGTCGTAAATTTCCCGAAGGTACGTGCTCCTTCATAAGCAATGGCCGGATCGGTAGTACTGTCGAAAACCAGGTGGTCTTCAATAAAACGAAGTACCCTCCAGTA
>JAGLPR010000238.1 GCA_023137255.1 Bacteroidales bacterium
TCTTCGGGGAATTCCTTTTTAATTTTGGCTCTTACATGATTCGTCACCAGTACCAAATTTTGCATCAACAGCTCCACATCCTTGAACACAAAGTGATTCACCCTTTGCAGTAGGTAATCGGGATGACCCGGTGTATTGTTGACCATGCGGTAGCTGTCATTGATGTGCCCCCCGCCATGAACTTTCACTTTGCCTATGGTACCTTCCGTGGTAAATTGTCCGGCAATATCTTCTACTATCATAGTTTCTAATTCATTTGAGAAATACAGAGCGCGGCTGCGCCATAGAGTCCGGCATTATCCAACTGTGCAGGAACAAGTTCTACCTTGCTGCTGATCATCGGTACAAGGAATTTGTCCACTTCCTCACGAAGGGATTTTTCCAGCAGGTCCCAGGAATTGGCCACCGATCCACCTATCACAAAGGCCTCAGGAGCCAGGACGTACATCACAATTCTGAGAAGCTCACCGATGTTGTGCGCCAGCTCGTCAAACACGGCCAGGGCTTCCTGGTCGCCGGCCTTGGCTTTTTTGTAAAGTTCAGTACCGGTGGTCTTGTACTTGTTCTTGAACAGGGCGGCACTGCATATATCTTCCGAGATGCCTCCGTGGAAGGGAACACATCCCAGCTCACCGGCTCCACCCATGAGTCCGGTATGGATTTTCCGGTTGAGGATGATGCCTCCGCCCAGCCCGGTTCCCAGGGTTACGCCGACCAGGTTGTTGTACTTTTTCCCGGCACCGAAATAGGTTTCCCCCAGGGCAAAACAGTTGGCGTCGTTGTTCTGAAACGTGGGCAGCTTAAAGTGTTCTTCCACCCTGGGTTTGATGGCGAAGCCATTGAACGACGAGATGTTATTGATCTGCAGGATCTCCCCGCTTTCAACGTTCATAAAACCGGGCATTCCGATCCCGATGCCCACCACCTCGTCGCTCATCACCTTTCCGATCACCTCGTAAAGTGATTCCATAATCTCTTCGGCTGGGCGTTCGGCCCCGGTGGGAACCTCCGCCTTTTCTAACATCTCGCTTTCAGAGAACCGGGCAGCCACAATGGATGTGCCGCCGATATCAACACCTATATATAGTTTGCTCATTATTTCTTAGTTCTGATTTTATGCCCGGATATGGCAAAATAAAGGATAAAAATGTAGCAGGGAACCATCACCCAGTAGGCAGTCTGGTAGTTAGCCACTACTGCCATTTCGGTGGTTTTAACAGCATCCACAATGGTGCCGAAAATCAGAGGAACGACTGCTCCACCCACAATGGCCATTACCAGCAGGGATGCACCAGCTTTGGTAAATTTACCCAGGTCCTTCAAGGCAAGGGGCCAGATGGCGGGCCACATCAGTGAGTTGGAAAAACTGGCAAACAGCAGGGCGTAAAAAGCATATTGTGCCGGCAGGTAAATCAGTAAAAGCGAAGCTCCTATACCCAGGATCGCAAATGAAATTAAGGCTTTCTGCTGTGAAATGAATCGTGGAATGGCGATCACACCGAAAATATAACCAGCCACCAGTCCAATGGTTACAAATTTGGAATAACCTTGCAGGTTATCTACATCTCCGAAGGTGGCCCTTGCGAAATCAATAATAGAGGCCATGGGAAGTGTTTCAATACCCACGTAAACAAAAAGAGCAAATACCCCCAAAAGCAGGTGAGGGAACTGTAGAATACTGGTTTTACCTGCTGCATAGGACGATTCGGTTGCTTCACCTTCCTCATCTTCGCCTTCAGCCTTCACCTCCGGAAGCGGAGCGAAATAGACAAATATACCCAGGACCACCATGATTCCGGTTACAATATAGAAGGGCATGATGATGTCCTCCACTCTCACATCGGCAAGATCGATAAACAAGCCCAGGAACAGGGGGGCCATCCACCAGGCCATCTTATTCATGATCCCCATCAGGCTCATGCGGACCGCCGCAGTGTTTTCCGGTCCCAGGATGGT
>JAGLPR010000239.1 GCA_023137255.1 Bacteroidales bacterium
GGGAAACTTACCGCATTGGAGGACGGAACGAACAGCCACATACCCAGCGCCATTATAAAAAATGCGATCATCATGGCCCTGCGGTACCCGATTTTCTTAATCACCCATCCGGTAGGTCGTCCAAAGATCACGAATGCCGAAAAGATAGCTGCTGTAACCAGGTAGGATTGTCCGGTGGTCAGGTTAAATGCAGACCGAAGTGCGGGGGTCAGGAAGCCACTGATACCTATTCCAAAACCGATCACAAAAAAGACAATACCAACAATCATCAACGGGATCACCGGTCCGACTTTATACTTGGAAGAATTGCTCATTGCAGGAAGATTTAGAAATTTAGTTAGTAAAAGTAATGGCCGTAAATTTAATCTTTTATTGATTATCTCAAATTATTTAAACACATATTGGCTATTGGAAAGCTTACCTTGGATAAGTACATTTACCAATCCTTTGTTTCACATTAATTTTTGATTGTATGCGTTCGACACTTTTGATCCTTGCAGCAGGTATGGGAAGCCGCTATGGAGGAATGAAACAGGTGGATCCATTTGGACCTTCAGGAGAAACCATAACCGATTACTCCATTTATGATGCCCTCCATGCCGGATTTGAGCGGTTTGTTTTTGTGATTTCTCCAAAAATGGAAGAAGATTTCAAGACCTCTTATGTAAAAAAGTTTCCCTCACACCTGGAAGTGGATTATGTAATCCAGTCCATCGATGACCTGCCTGATGGCTTTTCGCTGCCTGCAGACCGGGTGAAACCTTGGGGTACCGCGCATGCTGTGCTTATGGCCAAAGACGCCATCAACGAGCCCTTTGCAGTAATCAATGCAGATGATTACTATGGCCGGAAATCCTACAAGATCATGCAGCATTTTCTTGCCCTGGTTTCCAAAACAGGCGTTGGTCACTACTGTATGGTAGGATTTGAACTGCAGAAAACTGTCTCGGAGCATGGCTCTGTGGCCCGTGGGATTTGCCAGGTAGATGAACAGGGTTACCTGGCAGGCATCACTGAACGCACAAAAATATTTCTGAAAGATGGGGGAATTGTGCATGAAAATGAAGACGGGTCGGTTCATCCACTCGATCCCATGTCGACCGTCTCCATGAACCTCTTTGGATTCACGCCCGATTTCTTTCACCATATTGAAGAGAATTTCAAGGGATTTCTGAAAGAGAATAATGATAAGCCCAAAGCTGAACTGTACATTCCTTATGTGGTGGATAACCTGATCAAAGCCGGAACATCAAAGATGTCGGTTCTGCAGACTCCGGAGTCATGGTTCGGGGTTACCTACCAGGATGATAAGCCCAAGGTGCTTGCAGCCATCCGAAAACTGGTGGATGACGGAACCTACCCCGAATCCCTTTGGGAATAGTTTACAGCACGGCATCTTCTCAACCACTAACATATTAACATACTAACTTAAACTTACTAACCTTTTACCTATGCAACGACGAGAATTTATCAAGGCAGGTATGGTGGCCGGAGCGGCTGCTGCTCTTCCGTTTCCTGTATTCGGAAAGAGTGCCGGCGAAAAGGTGCGAATTGGTTTTATCGGGGTGGGATTGCGTGGCAGGAACCACCTGAACAATCTGCTGCAGCGGGATGATGTGATTGTCCCGGCCATCTGCGATCTGGATCCCAATGCCCTGGAGGAGGCACAGGTACTGATTAAAAAGGGAGGGCAACAGAAAGCCGAAGAGTATGGCGGGGATGCTTATGCCTATCGCGATATGTTGCAGCGGTCCGACCTGGAGGGGGTTATCATTTGTACCCCGTGGTTGTGGCACACCCGAATGACGGTCGATGCCATGCGTGCAGGTAAATATGCGGGAGTGGAGGTTTCAGCCGCAAATACCATGGAGGAGTGCTGGGACCTGGTCAACACCTACGAGGAGACCGGTGTGCCGGTGATGATCCTGGAGAATGTATGTTACCGGAGAGATGTGATGGCTGTGCTTCAGATGGTGCGCGAGAATCTTTTTGGTGAATTGATCCATGCCCGGTGCGGCTATCAGCACGATTTGCGTGGAGTGAAATTTAATGACGGCATCACTGCTTACGGAGATGGGGTGGAGTTTGGAGAGAAGGGATTTTCTGAATCGGCTTGGCGCACATATCACTCTCTCTACCGGAATGGCGATGTTTATCCAACCCATGGGGTGGGACCGGTGGCCACCATGTTCGACATAAATCGTGGAAACAGGTTCTCATCGCTTACTTCCAGTGCCACCAAAGCCATCGGTCTGAACCGATACATAGTAAACCATCCCAAGGGGGGACCCCATCATCCCAACGCTTCCCTGAAATGGAAGCAGGGAGATGTGATCACTTCCACCATTGAGACCAGTAAGGGGGAGACCATCATTGTGACCCACGACTGCAATTCACCTCGTCCCTATTCACTTGGTTTCAGGGTCCAGGGAGCTGGCGGTATCACCGAGTTTGATGACCACACAAAAAGGATCTATGTCGAAGGAGTGAGCCCGTCCCACGGATGGGAGGAGATGGATACCTACCTTGAGAAGTACGATCATCCCTTGTGGAAAAAGCACGGGGAGTATGCCACTGGCAGCGGTCATGGGGGAATGGATTTCTTTGTTGATCATGCCTTTGTGGAAGTTGTAAAACGGAAGCTGGAATCGCCACTGGATGCATATGATGCTGCTGCATGGAGCGCCATTACACCCCTGTCGGAACTCTCTATCGAAAACAATGGGGAGCCCCAGGATTTCCCCGATTTCACCAGAGGAAGGTGGATGAATCGGAAGCCGGTATTTGCACTGGGAGACGATTTCTAAGGAGTGCACATGGGCCATTCCAGGATCAATATTTCAGCGCTTGCAATCACCTCATGTTTGTTATGGTCCACTGCATTTGCAGGAGTAAAGATTGGTCTGCAGTATGCCACACCCCTGCAATTTGCAGGCACCCGGTTTTTCATTGCCGGATTACTGGTTTTTCCATTGGCATATAGAATCAATCCCCGTTATTTCAGTATCGTCAGGAACAATCTGAAGATGATCCTGCTTTTTGCATTTCTCCAGACCTTCCTGCAGTATACCATGTTTTATACAGGGATCAATATGATTCCAGGTGCGGTGGCAGCCATTGTTATCGGTTCGCAGCCTTTTTTTATTGCGCTGGTGGCCAATTTCATGATGCCAGGCGACCGGATGACCCTGGTAAAGTTCCTGGTGATCCTTTTCGGAATCATGGGAGTGGCGCTGGTGATCCTGGGGAAAGACCCCCAGTCGGCCACCGGACATATTGCACTGGCAGGGGTCCTCCTAATGCTGGGGATCAATGTGCTTTCTGGATTTACAAATGTACTTGTGGCCAGGGAGAAAGGGATGATCCCGCCCCTTGTCATAAGCTCGGCTTCAATGATCATTGGTGGGGCGGGCCTTTTCCTATTTTCTCTTCCTCTGGAGGGATTTCATTTTGGCACCAGGCCTCCTATCTATTTCATATCGCTTACCTGGTTGAGTCTTTTGTCGGCAGTAGCCATATCCATCTGGATTATTTTGCTTAAGAGGCCCGGGATCGTTGTTTCTGACCTGAATATGTGGAAATTTCTGATCCCCCTTTTTGGAGCTGTTTTCAGCTGGATATTGCTGCCCGGCGAACAACCTCAGGTGGTGACCATTGTGGGGATGATTATTATTACTTCCGCACTTGTAGTTTCAAACCTGGTTCAGAAGAAAAATCGCTCTTTCATTCAAGAAAAAGCATAACTTTATCTGGTCGTTTTGCCATGAGAATTCGGACAGTAACATATCTGTTTGTGATAGCATTTTTTCCGCTATCGAACCTGCACGCCCAGCAGGTTCCTCTGGCAGTAAAGGGAGTGTTGGACCTTACAGAATACGATTTCAAAACTAACGGCTCCCTGGAGATCAGGGGTGAATTTGAGTTCTACTGGAACCAGATGTTAAATCCCGCCGATGACATTTTCTCAGGCGAGATGATCTACATGGAGGTTCCGGGATCGTGGTTCAGTTTGAAAGATGAGTATCCCCAGTTGACCCGCTATGGATTTGCCACCTACAGGCTCATGCTTCTGTTACCGGCCGGTATGAACGACATAGCTATAAAGATCGACGATGTCTATTCTGCATCGGGCTATTTTCTAAACGGGAAGGCCATAGACTACCTCGGATTTCCGGGTGTCAACAAGTTCCAGACGGTAACCCGGTACAGCAGGCCGGTCATGACTGGTACAGTAGATGTTCAGGAAGTGGAGCTTTTAATCAAAGTCTCAAATTTCGATCACCGGCTCAGCGGCATTGTGGGTGGAATTAGAATCGGAAACGTGACCCAGGTAAAGGAAGAGCGAACCCGGGAGCTGTTCAGGGGGCATTTCCTGATCGGGGCCTTACTGATCATTGCCATCTATTTCCTGGGGTTGTACCTGATACGGAGCGAGCATTACAGGCTCTATTTTTCACTCATTTGCTTCTTAATGGCGCTAAGGGTGGTTATGCTCATGGAACTACCGGTCATAAGCAGCCTGAATCTCAACGGGCTCACTACAGCCCGACTTGATTATCTCAATGTCTATTTCTTTGCACCCTTCTTCACCTTGATGATCCGTTCCATATTTCCCATTGAGTTTCCCCGGCTGATTTTCCGGATAATCATCTGGATCTCTGTGGTTTTTATTGCAATTGTGATTGTGTCGCCCATCAGTCTCTTCTCTTTTTCACTTCCCTATTTCTTCGGATTCTTCCTCCTGATCAGTCTTGTGTTCCTCTATGTGATCATGATGGCCTGGATCCGAGGCAGGAGCCATGCCCCTTCATTTACGCTTGGACTGCTTATACTATTTGCAGGTACCTTGAACGACATGCTGAATGAAATCAATGTCATCGATACCACTTATGTGGTTTATTATACCATGTTTATCTACCTGCTGATATATGCTTATATCTTTGCTGATAAATCAAACTTCCTGCAGAGGAAGGCGCAGAAGCTGGCCGATGAGGTGAGCGAGGTGAAAAACCACCTGGAGGATCTGGTGGAGGAGCGAACCACCGAGCTACAGTCTGTATCACGCGAACTGGAGCGGCAGAAGAAGAAACTGGAGTCAACCAACCATGACCTGGTGGAATCTATGAACGCCAGGAACAGGTTATTTGCCATTATTGGTCACGATGTACGAGCCCCCATCGGGTATAACCTGCAGGCCCTGGAGATGCTCATCGATAAACCCGGAATTCCGGCGAAAGAGCGCAACGAATTGCTGAAGATGATGGCCAGTGCATCTGAGGTTACCTACAACCTGCTGGATAACCTGCTGGTATGGGGCAGGTCGCAGACCGGAAAACTCAAGGCTACTCCGGTGAAGGTGCAACTGATGGAGTTGATTCACGAAAGTCTCGAACTGATCAACATCGGGCTGAAAGAGAAGAATCTGAAGGTGGAGGTAGAAGTGGACGAGGATCACTACCTGGAAGCTGACAGGGACCAGCTCTATATAGTGATCAGGAACCTGGTCAGCAATGCCATGAAATTTACACCTGAAAAAGGGAGTATCCATATCTCATCCAGGAAACAACAGGGTCAGGTGATTATCTCCATCCGCGATTCAGGGATTGGTATCCCCGAGTCGATTCAGGATAAATTGCTGGATGCACGCTCTCATATCTCCACCAACGGCACCAGGGGAGAGAAGGGATCCGGACTGGGGCTCAAGATCAGTCACGAGATTGTTGAGGTCAACAACGGGTGGATGACCATTGAAAGTGAGTCGGGGAAAGGCACCACCATTACCATTGGGATCAAGGCATCACGTAAGTAAATTTACCATGAAAGAAATGCGGGACCCTTAGAAGCCTCTGATGTCGATGGAGATCAGGGAATTATTACGGTCCGGAAACAGATAAAGGATCAGACAAATTTCACAGCCGTCCCATACACCAGGATCTCAGCTGCGCCCTGCATCACCGCACTGGTGGTATACCTCAGGTTAACCACAGCATCGGCATTGAGCCCTGCAGCCTCCTGTATTAACCTTTTGGTGGCAATGGCCCTGGCCTCGTTCAGCATTTCCGAATAGCCTCTGAGTTCTCCACCCACTATCGATTTCAGTGTGTTCCCGATGTCCCGTCCCAGGTGCTTTGACTGGATCATTGAACCTTTTACAAGACCTATCAACTCATACTTCTGACCGGGTATACTTTCAGTGTTGTAGATGGGTATCATCTTTTCCATTTCCCAAGAATTTTATGTTTAAATTACTAAATTTATCAGCATGAGAGTAATCACCATTAAATCTGTTGAGGTTCTTGATGAAGCTCTTCAGATCGAGGTTCACTATTGTTTTGGAATGGAACAACATACCGACTATGTATTTAAACCCAGGGGCGAGGAGTTGTACTCTGCCACCATTGTGATGGAGGAGAGCGATCATGTGATAAAGCAGGTGAGGGAGGCCACTGAATCTTGTCCCGGTCATGAGTTCATACTAGACGACCTGGACATGGACTCTAACATTGTAACCACCTACAGGTTTAAAAACGGGGAGGTTCTCGAAAAGAAGTCTAATATTTCGTAAGGTCGTCCTTCTCCTCTTCGTCGATCTCCTTCAATCGTTCCAGGTAGACCGAGATCAGGGCAATGATGATGACAAGGGGAGTGAGTAGCAAAATAAGGGTCCAGAAGACCCCCAGCCCTTCTTTAATAAATACCACGACCAGGCTCCCGGCCTGGACCAGGATGAAAAATATGACCAGGATCAGTACCATGGTAGGTCCGAATCTTTTATCCATAGTTCTCGTTTTTACTCTTTGGATTTGATCTTTACCGTCGAGGGTCTGAGTCCGTCAGCCGAGGCACTGATGATCAGGTCACCCGGTTCACTTCCGGCCTGGAGGATCAGAAGTTGTTTCCCTTTCCTGACCTCTTTTGAGGAGGATCCATATGGTGTATGATCGGCCAGATCGCCATTATCGATGGCCCTGATCCTACCCGGACCTTCCAGCTGGTAATTGACCAGGTGCTTGCTTCCAGGATTGAGTTCACCAGTGCTGTCGACCACACTGGTGGTAATATGGACAATGCGGCTCTCACTTCTTACCTGTTTCCGGTCGGGCTGCATGGCCAGGGCATAGGCTGGAGATGAGGAGATCAGGGTATCAGATACCATTTGTGTTGTTCCCCTGTCATCAAGGTAATAAGCATGAGCCACCAGTTCTCCTGATTCGTAGGGGACAGTTGTCTTGATCACACCATCTGGAAATCTCTCTTTCTCAAGGGTATGTATCAACCTGTTATTCAAAGAAAGTTCCACCCTGCTGCAGTTGGTAAATATCACCACCTCTTTGGGTGTAGTATCGTTCATAAAGCTCCAGTGATCGACCAGTGGGGCTCCCACCCAGCTTGTTTGCCAGCTGGTAAGCTTATTCAGGGAATCGGCCAGGAGAGAATCTTTTACAGTAAGTTTTACCATGGGATCGTCAAGGTACTGAGAGGCGATATACCAGGCGTGGGGTTTGATAAATCCGTTGGTCTCCATCAGACCATTCCTTAAACCGCGGTCGGGCCATCCGGCCGATTCGCCCAGGTAGTCGATGCCTGCCCAGATAAACTGTCCCGCTACAAATTCGTCCATATCGTTCCAGGAGTTGTCGGTATAGTCGATCACCTGGTAATCCTCTTTCCGGAGGGTTCCGTACGCTTTTGTTTCGGTGGCAATAAAGACCAGGTCGGGGTACTCTGCATGCCAGGTTCTGAATGAGTCGCTCCGGTAGTTGTAGGATACCACCGGGGAGACATGCATCAGGCTGCTGGGGACCTCGTCTCTGCGATCAGCGTTTCCGGGATGAAGGGCAGCAGTGACCATCCTGGTGGAATCGATCGATAACACAAGCTCTTTCAATTTGCTGTACATAGTCACGCCGTCTGCCGGAATGATCAATTGCTCCAGGGTTTCATTGCCCACACTCCAGAGAACCACCGATGGGTGGTTCCTGTCCCGCCGTATAAAATTAGACAGATCGGTCTGGTAGCTCTCCTCCAGGCTATAGTCCTCCGCAGCGCCAAGCCAGGGCTGCTCCCATTTATCATACATCTCATCAATGACCAGGAATCCCATTCGGTCGCATAGGTCCAGTACTTCCGGGGCATGCGGATTGTGAGCAAGCCTCAATGCGTTTACACCCAATTCTTTTAAGAGGCCAAGTCTTCTTTCCCAGACCTCACGGGGGACCGCTGCGCCAAGTTCTCCTCCATCGTGATGAATGCATACTCCCTTCATGACCACCTTCTTCCCGTTCAGTACGAAGCCGCGATCGGGATCAAACTCCGCCGAACGTATTCCATGCTTGAGACTGACGTGATCGAGCTGTTTGTTCCTGTCCATCAGGTAGCAGTGTACTGTATAAAGTTCCGGGGTATCGGGCGACCATAACCTGGGATCCTCAATGATGAACGTACGCTTGTTCATGCCACTGCTTCCCGACTCCAGGTGTTCACTGCTATTTCCGTCGGCCAGCAGCTTTCCGCCCGGACCAACAATGTCGTATTTGACCTCAAATCGACGGGCTTTTCGGCCGTTGTTCCTGAACTCTATGGAGATATCCAGAAGGGCCCTGCCGGCACTGTCGATCCGTGAACTCACAGCCTGTCCCCATACAGGCGTATGCAGCTCATTGGTGGTGATCAGCCTTACGTGCCTGTATATGCCTCCGCCAGAATACCAGCGGTCGATGGGCAGTTTACTGCAATCGGTCCTGACCGCAATTACATTGAGTGTATCCATGCGGATCAGTGAGGAGATGTCGTGATAGAAACTGGAGTAGCCATAGATCTGTTTCCCCAGGTGTGTACCGTTAAAGAAGACATCGGCATTCATCTGTACCCCTTCAAAAAGAAGGTAAAACTGTTTCGTGTCCTCATACTCGGTCAGGTCGATGGTTTTCCGGTACCAGCCAATGCCTTCAGGGTAGAAACCTCCCGGCTTACCGGAAGGATTGTTCTGGTGTACAGGTTGCTCTACCATCCAGTCGTGGGGAAGTGAAAGATATCTCCAGCCCGAATCGTCATATTGTGGTCCGGCTGCACCCTTTGGGTCCCCCATTGTAAATCTCCAGTTCAGATCGATGGTGGTATCGATACGGGGCAAGGCCTGCCGGGTACGGTAGATAACGAGGGTGGCTAAAATAAATACGATGCCAAATATGATCCAGTGTATTACTTTCATGATTGGCTGCCGGACTTTATTACTTGTTCGAATCGGTCGATAAACTTATGGATGGTATCAAAATGTGCTGCTTTTAACCTTCTGTTCACAGCAGGTTGTGAGATTCCCAGGAGCTGGCTGATCTCCACCTGATTTTTCCCGGTCAGGTTCAGGAACATGGCTTCAGCCTGTTCATCCGACCAGTCGTGGATCAGGATATCCATAAAACTACAGCTTAATGCAAACTCTTCGTTCAGTGCTTTCACCGGTGTGATGACAGAGATCCGCTGGTTTCGTTTCATCTTCCCTATGCCGCTGGTGGCTTTTCTGAAGGCGGTTCCGTCCGATTCTCTCAGGTGATCCTGTGCAAACTCCACGGGCCCGATTCCCTGGCATACCCTCAGGTCGAGTCGTTCCGAGAGCTCCTTATGGGAGAGGAATCTGAAGGCGCTGAACAACATGATCAGCGAACGCATGGAGTGAACCGGCGAATCGGAGAGAGCCAGGAACTCATCCATCCTGATGATTTCATACCTGAGCTTTCTCTCTTCAGGGACCATCCTGTTGACGGCCTGGAAAGAGGCCCTGATCAGGTCAGGAATCTTACTGAACTGTTCATCAGTGACCCTGGCACCAGGGGCAAGTTCTCCCGCGACAACAGCGTAATGTGCCTTATTCGTCATTCCAATTTTAAATAAATGTATTTCGGGTGAATCGGGTTTTATTATGTAAAAAAGTTAGATGCCAAATTTATAACAATATACGCTTATAATCCAAAAGTGTTACGAAAATATTGCATAATGGTGCAGCATAGAGCTTGGGGAGCGATTTGTTAATAGATTAAAAATCAGCAATATCTAATCCCAACCTCGTTTTGATTAGATTAATTCTGAATAACTTTTCTCAGCCAGCGGAACTGCTTTTGTAGCTTTTTTGATGTCGTTTGTCGAAATAATGGTAGGATGTCTAATTCTTGTAGGAAGCCATGTTCCCATCTCCTTTCTTTGTATACGAGAGGTCAGAAAAACTCACAAAAAGTGATGACAAAAAAATTGTTGGCAAGCTTTGGCATGGCGACGCGCTGATGGCGTATGACATTACTTTTTAAATATCTTTGATTGAATATGCCTCTGCATGACAACAAAATGGAATAATACCGTCTTTAATATCGTATTCTGGCTGGCCTATTTTCTCTATGCCTGGCTGACCATGGCTTCCATTTACAATGAGTACCAGCGTTACCTGATTAATGCTGCGGTACTCGTTCCCATCACAGCATCGGCTGCTGTGTTTACCGTGCATTTCCTGTTCAGGGTGCTTTATCAGAGGAACAGAAAAATCCTGTTCTGGACCGGGCTCTTCCTGAGTATGTTTGTCTTTATTCTAATCAGGCGTAGTTTCAATTATTTTTACACCTACCCATTGTATTATCCGGAGGCGCTGGAGACCATGTCTTTCTGGTTTTTGCCTAAGTTAATTATCGAGGGAGTGAATATCTACCTTTTTGTCGGCCTCTACAGCATGTTCTATTTTATCAAGGCGTGGTACGACCAGGAACGCCTGTCACATACTCTGAAGCAGGAGAAGGCCGAAGCTGAACTGAAGTTGCTGAAATCGCAGGTGCAACCACACTTCATTTTCAACACACTTAATAACATCTACTCCTACGCAGTTCAGAAAAATGAAAAAACCGCAGATCTCATCCTCCAATTATCCTCCTTTCTTAGCTATGGGTTGTATGAGAGCAAGCCAGAGTTGGTGCCCCTTCAGAAGGAGATCGATGTGATCAGATCTTACATTGAACTGGAAAGGATCAGGTATGGAGATCGCCTGGATGCTTCCATCAACGTTTTCGACAATGTGGACCAAACACTAATTTCTCCACTGCTCCTGTTGCCCCTGGTAGAGAACAGTTTTAAGCACGGATTTACTTCTTCGATCGATAAATGTTGGATCAGACTAGATATCTCCTGTTCCAGGGAAGAGCTGGTGGTGAAGATTGAAAACAGCATCGGAGAGGAGCAGGAGAAGAGTGAGTCAGACAATGGGGGACTAGGACTGATGAACTTGCGGCGAAGGCTTGAAATCTTATATCCATCGAAACATGAGTTCAGAACGAAAATAGTGAAAGACTCATTTCTTGCAGTTTTAAAAATCAAAATAAAGCGTCATGGTTAGATGCCTGATCGTTGATGATGAACCCCCGGCCAGGGAACTAATAGCTTCTTACATCTCAAGGCTGAACGACCTGGTACTGGTGGAGCAGTGCGGAAATGCACTGGAAGCATTCAGTTGCTTGCAGAACCAGACCATCGATCTGATGTTTCTTGATATTCAGATGCCGAAGATGACCGGTTTGGAGCTAATCAAGTCGCTCCACAATCCACCGAAAATCATCCTGACCACCGCTTACAAGGAGTATGCCAGTGAAGGCTTCGACCTGGATGTGCTGGATTACCTGGTAAAACCCATTCCGTTCGAGCGCTTTATGAGATCGGTGGCCAAGTACCACCAGTATACCAACAGGACTGTGGAAGAGGCCCCCCTGGAGAGCACCTACGACAGGGCCTATCTCTTTGTGAAGGTAAACAAGGAACAAGTAAAGCTGTATTTCAAAGAGATTATTGTCATTGAGAGCATGAAAGATTATATCAGGATTACCACACACGACGCCTCCTTTGTGACATACAGCCGTCTCTCTTACATGGACGAAGTACTTCCTGAGACACGGTTTGTACGTATTCATAAATCATACATCATTGCGTTAAGTGAGGTTAAGTCATACCGAAATGACTCAGTGACAGTGGGAGATTCCACATATCCTGTTGGAAGGATCTACAAGAAGAGGTTCCAGGATGCACTATTAAGCTATCAGAATGGAGTAAGAGAGTAGATTAGACTAATTATGAATAACTGTGTCTGACCTGACAGCACGGCGCTTTAAACACTTTTAGTACTATTTTTGAGCACTTACAAAACGTGATCAACATGAATAAAGGATGATGAAGAAATTAACTTTAATTATACTCTGCCTGACCGCAGTTTTGTCGGGTTATTCACAGGATCCAACCAGTTGGAGGGGACCCACCCGTGACGGGATCTATCCCGAAACCGGATTGATGAAAGAGTGGCCTGCAGACGGACCGGAAGTTCTGTGGAGTTTCGAAGGATTGGGAAAGGGTCACTCCTCGGCCATCGTGGACAATGGTTTTGTCTATGTCACCGGGATGATTAACGAGCAAGGCTACCTTTTTAAGTTTGATCTGAAAGGAAAACTGGTATATAAAAAGACTTATGGTCCCGAATTCGCAGAGAGTTACGTAGGAACCCGGGGTACACCGACTATTGTTGGTGAAAAGGTTTACCTTATGAGTGGACACGGAAAACTCTACTGCCTCGATGGAGGAAAGGGGACGATCCTTTGGAGCAAAGATCTCTTTAAGGATTTCGATGGAAAAATTATCGGGTGGGGAATGAATGAAACACCTGTGGTGGATGGCGATGTGGTATATATTACCCCGGGAGGGAGAAAGTACAATTTGGTGGCCCTGGACCGCCACTCCGGAAAACTGATCTGGAGTTCCCCCGGTAAGGGTGAACTGACAGCATACAGCACACCACTTCTGTTTGAACACAATGGAAGAAAAATGTTGGCCACCCACTACGAATCTCATCTGGTGGGATTTGATGCAAGCACAGGCAAGATGCTCTGGTCGCAGCACCAGCCCAACGAATATTCGGTACACCCAAATACACCTGTCTACCGCGATGGAATGCTATTCTACCTGAGTGGATACGGTAGGGGGGGTGGCATGCTGAAGATTGCTCCGGATGGCAATTCGGCATCGCGAGTATGGACCCACAAAAAGATGGACAGCCGCATGGGAGGTGCAGTGCTGGTGGATGGCTACATATATGGTTCTGGCGACAGCAGGCTCTGGTGCTGCTTTGACTGGAAGAGCGGCAAGGAGATGTATACCTCCAAGGATATCGGCAATGGCGTGGTGATTTATGCCGACGGAATGCTTTATTGCTACAGCCAGAGGGGCGAACTGGCCCTGGTCGAACCCGATCCTGCAGGCTTTAAAGTGGTCAGCAAGACCAAAGTGCTGCTGGGTTCCGAGCAACACTGGGCCCATCCGGTCATCTATGGGGGGGTGCTCTATGTTAGGCATGGCAAAGCGTTAATAGCTTATAAAGTCAAAAGCTGAAAGTCTGTAAAGCTGAAAGTCATATGATGAGATTTATAATCGCGACGGTGGTCGTGATCGCATTTACACAAAACCTCCTGGCACAGGATGTGCAGTGGAGAGGGCCCAACAGGGACGGGATCTATGCCGATACCGGTTTGTTGAAAGAGTGGCCCGAAGAGGGACCTGAGGTATTGTTTGTGGCTGAGGATCTGGGCAGGGGTTTTTCTTCGGCAGTAGCCACCAGTGATATGATTTATGCGTCAGGCATCAGGGATACCCTCGAGTACCTTACAGCTCTGAACCTGAATGGGGAGAAGTTGTGGGAGAAACCAATCGGTCGTTGCTGGAACCAGTCTTTCCCCGAAACCCGGAGTACACCAACGGTGGAAGGTAACAGATTATATATGTTGACCGGCATGGATATGATGGTCTGTTTCCATGCGCTTACCGGGGAGGTAATCTGGAGTGTGGACCTGCATGAGGTGTATGGTTCGCGCTGGGATATGTTTGGGGTTTCGGAATCGGTGCTGATTGTGGGAGACAAGGTGATTACCACCCCGTGTGGGGAGTTAACCACGGCCATTGCCCTGGATAAAATGACCGGGGAGCTTATCTGGAAATCCAGGTCCATGGACGCCAGCCGTGGCAATTTGTCCCCCATCCTGATTGAGCATTGTGGAAAAGAGTATGTCATCACTTCCACCCAGACTCATATGATAGGAGTCGATCCGGAGAATGGAGAGATTCTCTGGGACTACCACTACAACTTTCTGAATTCGGCACATGAGAATACGACCATCCTGGCCAATACGCCCATTTATAACGATTCCTGCGTATGGATCTCCAACGGTTGGGATGTGCCATCAGTGATGCTTGAGATTGCTCCCGACGGGCGATCCGTTTCGGAGAAGTTCAGGGACCAGACCTTTGACAACCAGAATCACGGTGTGGTACTGGTGGACGGCTACCTCTACGGCTCCAATTTTACAGGGAGAAACAGCGGTAAATGGGTCTGCATGAACTGGAATACAGGGGAGATTGTTTGGATCGGTGATTTTTACAACAAGGGGCCCTCTGTTTATGCCGATGGCATGCTCTACATCTATGAAGAGAAGCGGGGCAACATGGGACTGGTAAAAGCCGATCCCAAGAAATTTGAATTGGTCAGTTCATTCCGGCATTACGAAGGAAGTGGCCCGCACTGGGCACGTCCCACCATCTTCAATCAGATGTTGCTGGTGAGGCATGGAGAAAAATTAACAGCCTATAAAATAGGCAGTTAGTAGTTTATAGTTAACGAATAAAGAGATATGAGATACAGGAAATTTGCAGTAGTGACGGCAGCGGTATGGATACTGGCTTTGTTGACCATCGCACAGATCCAGGCACAGGATACACAGTGGAGGGGGGCCAACAGGGATGGAAAATATCCCGATTCCGGATTGCTGAAAAGCTGGCCGGAGAGTGGCCCGGAACTGATCCTTAAGAAGGATGATCTGGGCAATGGATACTCTTCCCCCATAGTTTATGAAGGAATGATCTACATCAGCGGGAGGCGTCAGGAGGAGGATGTCATCACCAAACTTGACCTTCAGGGAAACATTCTGTGGGAAACCGTGTATGGGAAAGCCTGGAATAGGAGCTTTCCCGAAACCAGAAGCACACCTACTATTGAAGATGGACGAATTTACATCATGGGCGGACTGGGAACCATAGTGTGCATGGATACTGAGAAAGGGGAGATCCTCTGGCAGGTGAATACCCATGAGGAGCACGGGGGTGAATTTCATCGCTGGGGAATGACCGAATCGCTTCTGTTGACTGGCAGTGTAGTAATCTCTTCGCCCACAGGGGAACAGACAGCTGTGGTTGCCCTGGATAAAAAGGACGGATCTCTTTTATGGAAATCCAAACCCCAGGGAGGGGTAAGATCCTACGTATCCCCCATGCTGATCGAACACAATGGTACGAGGATGGTTCTGATCACCTCCAGCGAAGATTTTCTGGCAGTGGATCCCGAAACAGGAGAGGTATTCTGGAGCATCGACCTGGTTATGGAATACGGTTTCGATGGCCGCAGGAACAATACCAACACCCCTCTTTTCCATAACGGAGAAATTTTTACCACCAGCGGTTATGATGCTTCCGCAGTAATGATAAAGCTATCTAAAGACGGGAAAGATGCTGAGGTCAAATGGAGCAACGACGTCCTTGATACCCACCATGGGGGCGTGGTGCTGCTGGATGGCTTCATCTATGGTTCCAACTGGCTCAACAACGGCAACGGAAACTGGGTTTGCCTGGAGTGGGAGTCCGGGAAGGTTATGTACGAGGAGAAGTGGTTCAACAAGGGATCCATCATCTACGCAGACGGACTTCTTTATATCTTTGAGGAGAAGAACGGAAACATTGGATTGCTTGAACCAAGCCCCGAAGGTTTCGAACTGATCAGCTCCTTTTTGCCTGAAGGTGGAACAGGACCCTGGTGGGCACACATGACCATCTATGAGAAGAAGCTGTTTGTGAGGCACGGAGCAACGCTTTTTGTGTATGATATAGAAAAGAGTTAAAGGGTTAGTGAGGTAGTAGAGTGAGGATAAATACGACAAATATGGTGACCGGGTTGCTGCTGCTTATGGGAGTGGTTTCCATGGGTTGGTGGCTGGCAAAGGACCCGGTGAGTGAATTTGTGACCACCCAGCCCGGACTGGATAACCGCGGAGAGGGCGGGGTGGTGGCCGATATCGATATCGGGGCCTATTTTGAGTCGCTCGGCACCCTCGATTCGGATCTGCAGGAGACATGGCCCAGGTTTCGGGGAGAGCAGTTCGACAACATCAGCCGCTCACAAGTCAGGTTGATTGAGAAGTTTCCTGACGGGGGACCGGTAGTGAAGTGGGAAGTTTCCCTGGGGGAGGGCCACGCAGGTGCAGCCATCTACAAGGGAGCAGTCTACGTAATGGATTACGATGAGGAGCAGCGGGCTGACCTGCTGCGGGCCTATGTCCTGGAAACCGGGGAGGAGCTCTGGGTGCGGGGGTACAAGATCAACCTGAAAAGGAACCATGGCATGTCACGTACCGTCCCGGCCGTTACAGAGGAGCATATCCTTACCATTGGTCCACGCAGCCATGTGATGTGTGTGCGTCGTGTGGACGGGGAGTTTCTCTGGGGACTGAATGTTGAGAAAGATTATGAGGCTGAAATTCCACTCTGGTATACGGGACAATGTCCCCTTATCCACCAAGGCAAAGCAGTGATAGCCACCGGAGGCACCTCCCTGCTGGTTGCCCTCGATATGGAAAGTGGTGAGATACTCTGGGAGACCCCCAATGAGAAGGGGTGGCAGATGTCGCACTCCTCGGTGATGCCATACGAATTCGGGGGAAAGCTTATGTATGTGTACAGTGCCTACGGAGGGGTATTCGGTGTGGAAGCTGAAGGTCCCGATGCCGGCAAGATCCTCTGGGAAACAACTGCCTGGAACCACCAGGTGGTGGCTCCCTCACCGGTATGCATGCCCGACGGAAAGGTATTTCTTACTGCCGGTTATGGCGCGGGTGCCATGGTATTACAGCTCTCTCCTGCCGGGGAGGGATTCAGTGTGGAGGTGCTTAGCGAGTACACACCCAAAGAGGGACTTGCCTGCGAACAGCAGACCCCGGTGGAATTCAACGGGCACCTGCTGGGGATCCTCCCCAAGGATGCCGGTCCGCTCAGGAACCAGTTGATCTGTGTGCATCCCGACAACTTTAGCAAGGTGATCTGGTCGAGCGGCCAGGACAAACGGTTTGGACTGGGGCCCTACATGATCGCTGACAACAAACTCTTTATATTGAGTGACGATGCCACACTGACCATAGTCAGGCCCAGCACAAGCCAGTACCTGGAGCTGGACAGTTACAGGGTACTGGAGGGGTACGATGCCTGGGGTCCGCTGGCCATTGCCGACGGGTACCTGGTGATGCGTGATTCGAAAACCATGGTGTGTCTCGATATGGCCGCATCACGGCAGTGAACAATGAAAAAGAGAACAGGATGAAAAAGAGAGGTTTGACAATCGTAATTCTGGTGATCCTGACTGTGATAATCGGGGTGATTGTGGTTGATTTTCTGAACAACCGGCCCGATCGCAGGGGAGAGAATCCCTATGCCCTGGAGGTGGACCAGTACAAAGTGGTAGACCCGGAGCTGATTTCCCATAAGGAGACCCGGAACTTTGATCTGGGACTGCTGATCGCCTCCGACATGAGCCTGTATGACCGGGCCCTTTATGTTTCAGGAAACTCATCGCTGGTGGTGATCCCCCTGGATGGCAGACCGGCTACCATGCATGAGATTCTGCCACGGGCTACCTGCCTTGAGGTGGACCAGGGGAATATCTTTGTAGGTTTCTCCACCTATGTGGCAAAGTACAGCCATGAGGGAGAGCTGTTGCAGGAGTGGCCCCACCTGGGCGAAAGCACAGTGATCACCAATCTGGCCATCAAGGAGGATAAAGTATTTGTAGCCGATGCCGGCAACCGGCGCATAGTGATCTTCAACCGCGAAGGTGAGCAGGAGGGAGAATTTGAGGGGAAGGCCGAATCTGAAGCAGGACATGGATTTATTATTCCCAGTGCCAATTTCGACCTGGCGGTGAACAGCTTTGGGGAATTGTGGGTGGTGAACACGGGTAAACATGCCCTGGAGAATTACAGCGATGACGGACGGATGCGGGGTTACTGGGATAAGGCTTCCTTTGATATTGATGGATTCATGGGATGTTGCAATCCTGCACGCATAACGGTTATGGAGGATGGCTCCTTTGTGACCAGTGAGAAGGGAATTGTCAGGATAAAAATTTATGATCAGTCTGGAGAACTGATCAGTGTGGTGGCACCACCTGCTCTCTTTAAGAAAGAGAGGAGTGCCAATGAAGAGGGAAAAGCACCGGAGGTTTGCGTAGATGAGAACGGAGTGGTTTACGCACTAGATTTTGACAGAGATGTGATCAGAGTTTTTGAACCGATTGAATCAGAATAGTCAGAAAAGCATGGACAGAAGAGACTTTGTACAAAAAATTGGCAGGGGAAGCTTGCTGGCGGCAATGGCTGCTGTGGCAGGGATCCTACTGGCCCGCAGACAGGTGGTTCCCGACCAGGAGTGCAACGATAGAAAGCAATGCAGAGAGTGCCCGAGCTTGTCGCAATGCCAGTTGCCAGAAGCCATAACTACTCGCGATCATGGAGAAGAAGGACAAGGATAAGGATAAGGGATACAACAGGCGATCGTTTATCAACAACGGGGTGAGGCTTGCCCTGGGTGTATCGGTGGTGGGCACTGCTGCGTTTACCCTGCAGCGTTCCGCTTCCGGGAAAGACTATGTATGGCAGATCGATCCCTTTAAATGTACCCAGTGCGGACGGTGTGCCACCGAATGTGTGAAGGCCGAATCGGCGGTGAAGTGTGTCCACGCTTACGCTCTGTGTGGGTACTGCGATTTGTGTGGTGGCTATTTCAAGCCGGGTGCCAAGTTGCAGACCGGTGCTGAAAACCAGCTCTGTCCCACCGCAGCCATCCAGCGGAAGTTTATCGAGGAGCCCTATTTTGAATACATTATCGACGAAGAGCTTTGCATTGGTTGTGCCAAATGTGTGAAGGGGTGTTCCGCCTTCGGGAACGGATCGCTCCACTTACAAATCAGACACGATCTCTGTCTCAACTGCAATCAGTGCTCCATAGCCACCAACTGTCCGTCTGATGCCATCAGCCGGGTGCCGGCCAGTGAACCATACATCATTAAAGGTAATTTCACCACCGAGGAGGAGAGTTAATATGCTGAAAAAAATCCCCAACCTTGCTCTCATACTTATTCTTTTTGCACTGTTGACAGGCAGTTTCCTCCAGGCCCAGCAACGCTTTCCAAAACCTGAGTTCGATACGGGATATGTGCAGCCCGATCCCACCACCCCTGAACCGAGGGCTATGGCGCTGGAATATTTCGATGTGTTGGTGCTGCTGGCAGTACTGTCTCTGGCCTCGTGGCTGGCAGTGAAGAAGCGGTCGAGGCGCGGTTTGCTCTGGTTGTCCGTGTTTTCGCTGATCTATTTCGGATTTTACCGCGACGGATGTATTTGTTCCATTGGGGCAATACAGAATGTGGCACTCTCAATCTTCGATCCGGGGTATGCCATCTCCATCACTGCACTGCTCTTTTTTATTCTGCCCCTCCTCTTTGCCCTTTTCTTCGGGCGCACCTTCTGCGCGGCAGCCTGTCCGCTTGGAGCCATACAGGATCTTGTGGTGATCAATCCCGTTTCAATCCCCAGCTGGATCAGGAAAACCCTCGGGTTTATCCCGGTGATCTATCTGGCTCTGTCGGTTTTGTTTGCAGCTACCGGAAGCGATTTTATCATCTGCAGGTACGATCCCTTTGTGGGGATTTTCCGTATGGACGGTCCTTTCTTAATGATTTTCCTGGGGATCACTTTCCTGCTGCTGGGGATGTTCTATGCCCGGCCCTACTGCAGGGTGTTTTGTCCCTACGGGGTGCTGCTGAGCTGGATGTCAAAGTTCTCAAAATGGCACCTCTCCATCACTCCTTCGGAGTGCATCAAATGCAAACTGTGTAAAGATTCCTGTCCTTTCGATGCCATCGAAGTACCGGTAGAACAAGCTTACAGGACACCGGAAGTTTCCAGAAAGAACCTGAAAAGATTTATTCTCTATATAGGGCTGATCCCGGTGCTGATCCTGCTGGGTGGATGGATCGGTTCAAAATCTCATATTTTCCTGAGCCGCGTTCACCCCGATGTCTACCTGGCCGAACTGATGATCAGTCAACCCGAACTGAAAGAGGATGAGGAGAACCTGGATATCCAGGCCTTTCTGGAATCGGGCGATACTTTTGAGCAGCTGGTTGACCAGGCTGCAGTGATCCGGGAGAAGTTCAGGAAAGGTAGCTTGGTCATGGGAGGGTTTATAGGACTGGCCCTGGGTATTACACTGATGAACCAGGTGGTGTTCCGGCGCCGGGAGGATTACGAACCCCACAAGGGGGATTGTTTCTCCTGTGGCCGTTGCATGGATTACTGCCCCATAGACAGTCAAAAGTCAAAAGGCGAAAGTCAAAAGCTAAATGTCGAAAGTCTAAAGCTAAAAGTCGAAAATCAAAAGTCTGTAAAGTCAAAAGGATGAAAAATAATTTGGATCAGGAACAAAGAATATCGCTGGCCCACAGGGTGGCGCTGATTTCCGGGATCTTCTGCGGGGTGGTGGCCCTGCTGCTGATATTGAACTTCTGGCACATGAAGCAGCATGAACCGCTGGAGAGCAAAACCATCGAAGTGCTGGTGGAAAGGCTGTCCAGTGAACCCGGTAATGAGGAGCTTAAGGAGGAGATCCGCAGCTTCGACCTGCTGGCACGCAAAGCCTACTTCACCAGCCGGTGGCAGGTAAAAACAGGTACCTGGCTCTTGTTGTTCGGCGGCATTGTAATGGCTGCTTCACTGAAGGTATATACCGATTTACGGGCCAGGATCGAAGCGCCCGAAAAAGTAACAGAAGAGCTGCTTCGTGCCAGGGCTAATTCCCAGTACTGGCTGATGGTGGCCGGGGGACTCATCCTGGGTTTCTCGCTGGTGGCAGGATACCTGAGTAACGACTACCTGAAGGAGTATCAGGCCATGGGTGTTGTGGAAGAGACAGAACAGCCGCAGGATGGGATTGAGGTAATCAAAGTTTTCCCCGCCCAAGAGTCAGCCGATACCTTGGGAAGTGATTCCGCCATTGAACAGGAGGGTGCATCCGGAGCTGAGGCAATCGAAGGTGCCGGAGATGAGACAGAAACTGCCACACAACCGGTTGCAGTTCAAACAACATCCCGGTTTAATCGTGATGATTTCAAAACGAACCAGGCCACGTTCAGGGGATACATGGGGCAGGGGGTTTCCTATCACAAAAATATCCCGGAAAAGTGGAACGGCTCCACCGGAGAAAATATCAAATGGAAGGTGGCCTTCTCCAAACCCGGGTACAACACCCCGGTGATCTGGGACGATAAACTCTTTATCTCAGGAGGTGATGCTGCCTCAAGGGTCGTGGCATGCTATAACCGGAACAACGGTCAACTACTGTGGGAGAAGGAGGTGACAGGCATTCCCGGATCACCTGCAGCGATGCCGAGGGTGACCGACGATACGGGACTGGCTGCCCCCACCATGGCGGTGGACGGCAATCGGGTCTATGCCATTTTTGCCACTGGCGATGTAGTTGCATTCGACCTGCAGGGCAACAAAATCTGGGGCCGCAACCTGGGGGTTCCAAATAACCATTACGGACACTCCTCTTCGCTACAGGTATGGGAGAACAAACTGGTGGTGCAGTATGATACCAATACCAGGGGCAGGATGCTGGCCCTAAATACTGCCAACGGTGAGACTCTCTGGGATGTGGAACGTCCGGTTCATATCTCCTGGGCCTCCCCGGCGCTGATCGAAGTGAACGGGAAGATCCAGGTGATCACCACTGCTGATCCTTATGTGTCGGGGCATGATCTGGAAACAGGGGCTGAAATCTGGAAGGTGGAGGCGATGATGGGCGAAGTGGGACCCTCCGTGGCCTATGAGGACGGACTGGTGTATGCCACCAACGAGTATGCCCGCCTGGTTGCCGTGGAGCCCAAGCCGGGAGCCGAGTTTACCTGGGAGGACGATGAGTACCTGTCCGAAGCGGCCAGTCCGGTGGCTTACAACGGATTGCTTTATCTGGCCACCAGTTATGGAGTGCTTGTCTGTTACGATGCCCTTACCGGGGAGAAGCAGTGGGAGAAAGAGTATAATGAAGGATTCTATTCTTCCCCGATGATCGCCGATGGAAAACTGTATATCATCGACCTGGATGGTGTGACCCACATTATCAAGGCCGATCGTTCAGGCACCGTGGTTGCAGATCCCGAACTGGGCGAAGGTGGTTTTGCACTCCCGGTATTTGCAGACGGAGTGATCTACCTCAGGGGCATGGAGCATTTGTATTGTGTTGGGGAATAAAATTTGCAAGGCAAATTTTATTCGCTTAGAAGCTTGCTGCGCAAGCGTGAGTAAGTTAGGAGTTAATAGAATAAGGTGGAGATTGAAATAAGAGATATAGATGCGATGGTGGAGGAACTGGGAGGCGGGCAGAGCTCTGTCATACCCATTCTGCAAGCCATCCAGGAGCGGTACAACTACCTGCCCGAAGAGGCATTGCGCAGGGTGTGTGAGATTTCTGAGATCACCGCGGCTCAGATAGTGGGGGTAGCCAGTTTCTATTCCCAGTTCAGGTTTACCCCGGCCGGTGACCACATGATCAAGGTATGTGTGGGCACTGCCTGTCATGTGAAAGGGGCCGGACAGGTGTACGATGCCATGAAGCGGGAGCTGGGACTGGATGAGGATCAGGATACCACCTCGTCGGGCGCCTATACCATCGAAAAGGTCAACTGCCTGGGATGCTGCACCCTTGCCCCGGTGGTCCAGATCGACCAGGTCACCTACGGCCATGTCTCCACTGCACAGGTGGGTACCATACTCACCGATTTTGAGAGTCAGAAAGGAGAATCGGGCAAAAAGAAGTTCAAACTGGCCGATGGCAGCGAAGTAAAGGGGGAGATACGGATTGGACTCGGTTCCTGTTGTGTGGCCAGCGGCAGCGATGAAATCAGGGATGCGGTAAAGGATACGATCGACCGCAACGGATTGCATGTAAAGTTGAAACATGTGGGTTGTGTGGGTATGTGCCACCAGGTACCGCTGGTGGAGATCGTTCCCACCGAGGGGGAGCCTACCCTTTATTCCAAAGTAAAGGCAGCCGATGTGGACCAGATCGTTCAGGAGCACTTTCAGCCGGCAGGCTTTCTGAAGAGGATGACCAACAAGCTTCTCAATGCAGCCGATACCATCCGGGACGACAGCCGGTGGATCGGGGTGGAGCGGTATTCGCTGGATGTGCGGGAGAAGCATGTCTCTCTTTTCCTCGATAAGCAGATCCCCATGGCCACAGAGTTCAGGGGGATCATCAACCCTCTTGACGTGGAGGAGTACAAAAGCCGGAACGGTTTCAAAGGGATGGCAAAAGTATTAAAAGAGATGACTCCGGCTGAGGTGATCACTGAGATCAAAGAAAGCGAAATCCGCGGCCGGGGAGGCGGTGGTTTTCCGTCGGGACAGAAATGGGAGATGGTGGCCCGGCAGGAGAGCGACAAGAAATATATAATCTGCAACGGCGATGAAGGCGACCCGGGTGCCTTTATGGACCGGATGCTGCTGGAGTCCTATCCCTACCGGATCATCGAAGGGATGGTGGCTGCAGGCTATGCGGTGGGTGCCGACGAGGGCATTTTCTATATCAGGGCCGAATATCCCCTGGCTGTAACAAGGGTGCTACAGGCACTTGAGATCTCCAGGGAGCAGGGATACCTGGGAAAGAACATCATGGGTACCGGGTTCGACTTTGATCTTTCGGTCTACCAGGGAGCGGGCGCATTTGTGTGTGGGGAAGAGACCGCAATGATGGAGTCCATCGAAGGAAAAAGGGGATTTCCCAGGATCCGGCCTCCCTATCCGGCAGTGGAGGGATTGTGGGGACACCCCACCCTGATCAACAATGCTGAAACTTTTGCACAGATATCATATATCCTTAAGAATTCGGCGAAGGCATTTAACCGCATCGGGACCGAATTGTCGAGGGGTACCAAGGTTTTTGCGTTGGCCGGGAAAGTGGCAAGGGGCGGACTCATAGAGGTTCCTATGGGGATGACCATCAGAGAGGTAGTGGAAGAGATCGGCGGAGGTGTGGCCGGGGGAAGGTCGTTCAAAGCGGTACAGATTGGTGGTCCGTCGGGTGGATGTGTGCCCTCCTGGAAAGCCGATACCCCCATCGATTTTGAATCGCTGAAAGAGGTGGGTGCCATGATGGGGTCGGGGGGACTGGTGGTGCTCGACGATACCGATTGCATGGTCGATATAGCCCTCTATTTTCTCACATTTACCCAGAGCGAGGCGTGCGGGAAGTGCAGCTTCGGACGCATCGGAACCAAGCGAATGCTTGAGATCCTGGTGAAGATTACCACGGGGAAGGGGACCGAGCAGGACCTGGAGAACCTGGAGAGCCTGGCCAAATGGACTAAAAAAGGAAGTCTGTGCGCACTGTGCGGCACAGCACCCAATCCCATTCTTTCCACCCTGGAGTATTTCAGGGAGGAGTACGAGGCTCACATCAGGGGAGAATGTCCGGTCGGAAAGTGCAAGGAGCTTATCCGGTATGAGATTACAGACGACTGCATCGGGTGTACCCTCTGTGCACAGGACTGCCCGGTAGATGCCATCGCCTTTAGACCCCATGAGAAACACGAAGTGGATAACGAACTTTGTATCAAGTGTGACGGATGCAAACAGGTTTGTCCCGAAAACGCAGTTATTATAAAATAGAAGTGCGGAGAGCGGATGGTAAAACTGAAGATCGATAACAAAGAGGTGAAGGCGGCCGAAGGGGCGGTGCTGATGGAGGTGATCCGTGAGTCGGGCACAGAGGTGCCTTCCATGTGTTACCTGGAGAATGCAGAGCACTTTACCTCCTGCATGGTTTGTGTGGTTAAGGACCGCAAAACCGGGAAGATCCTTCCCTCATGCTCCCTGCAAGCGGAGGAGGGGATGGACATCATCTCCATGGATGATGAGGTGAGGGAGGCCCGGAAAACTGCACTGGAGCTTTTGCTTAGCGAACATGTGGGTGATTGTGAGGCGCCGTGCCAGGTGACCTGTCCGGCCCACATGGATATTCCCCTGATGAACCGTCTGCTGGCGCAGGGGAAGTTTGCAGAGGCACTACAGGTGGTCAAAAAAGACATTGCCTTACCGTCGGTTCTCGGCAGGATATGTTCGGCCCCCTGTGAAGGGGCCTGCCGCCGTAAATCCATCGATGAATCGATATCGATCTGCCTGCTGAAAAGGTTTGCCGGCGACACAGATATGAATGAAGAAGAGCCGTGGCAACCCACACCGGCACCCGACAGCGGAAAGAGAGTGGCGATCATCGGTGCCGGTCCGGCCGGACTGGCCGCTGCCTACTATCTGGCCCTGAAGGGACACCAGTGTCAGGTGATCGACCGGAACGGGAAAGCGGGAGGAAGCCTCTGCAAAGAGGTGGATGAAGAGGAGCTCCCGGCAGATGTACTGCAAAAGGAGATTGAAATGATCGGGGCAGCGGGAGTAACATTTACCCTGAACAGAGAGGTGGATGCGAAAATTTTTCACGAGCTGGCCAAAGACAACGATGCAGTAGTGGTTGCTGTGGGAAAGGGAGAGAGTGGAGTGGCCGGTTGGGATCTGCCCATGCATGCCAGAGGCGTGGTAGCCGAAGGAAAGAGCTACAGGGTGGGCGATACCAGTGTTTTTGTAGTGGGAAGCGCCCTGCGCCCTGCCAAACTGGCCATCCGTGTATTGGGACAGGGAAAAGAGGTTTCGTTCAGTGTGGACCAGTTCCTCAGGAACGAACCGGTCACCGGGGAGAGATTCCTGTTTAATTCACGTTTCGGGAAGCTGGTCCCTGCAGAGTATGCAGAGTACCTGAAAGAATCCAAAGAGGGTGAACGCCTGGAACCGGAGGTGAGGGCACAAGGATTTACTAAAGAGCAAGTGATGGAGGAGGCAGCACGTTGCTTGCACTGCGACTGCCGCGATCTGCAGAACTGCAGGCTGAGGCTCTATTCCGATGCCTATGGGGCCGACCAGAAACGGTTCAAATCGGAGGAGCGACTGGCATGCACCAAACAGGTCCAGCACGACCAGGTCATTTACGAACCCTCCAAGTGCATCAAATGCGGAATTTGTGTGCGAATCACCGAAAAATACAAAGATGCATTCGGATTCACGTTCATTGGCAGGGGATTTGAAGTGGTAGTTGGGGTCCCGTTTGGGGAGTCGACCGCAGAGGGATTGAAGAAAGCTGCACTTGAGGTGGCCGATGCATGTCCCACGGGAGCTATAAGTCGAAAGTAATAAAGCTGAAAGCTGAAAGTAGAAAGATGAATGACTGAGAATTTTTTAAAAATTATTGAATGAAATATAAAATCATCATACTGTTACTGATCATGGTTCTGTCAGGATCATATGCCAGTGCACAGAACAGCAATTGCTGGAACAACTTCCGGGGCAATGCGGCGCTGACGGGAGTGAGCAAGGCATCCATTCCGGCCCGTCCCGTCATGCTGTGGAACTTCAATACACAGGATGGCATCAAAGCAGCACCGGTGATGTGCGACGGAATTGTGGTGGTGGGTACCCTCAGGGGTTATCTCTATGGAATCACCACTAAAGGAACGCTCAAGTGGAAAATTAATACCGAGAACAGCATTGAGGCACCGGCACTGATTGTCGACGGGACGGTCTATGTGGGGAACCTCGACGGAATCTTATATGCCATTGATCTGAAGTCGGGGGCCATCAGGTGGACTTACCAGACCGAGAACCAGATCATGGGCTCCCCGGCCTATTATAAAAAGGGGAAGAAAGAAGTGGTGGTGGTTGGGAGCTACGACTACTACCTGCACGGAGTGGACCCGGCAACAGGGAAGGGATTGTGGAAGTATGAGACCGACAACTTCATCAACGGTGCCTGTGCACTCTATAGCGGGATGGCAGTGTTTGGCGGATGTGACGGGTTTATTCACATGGTGGATGTGCTCACCGGGAAGGTACGCAGCAGCATGTCCATCTCCACATACGTGGCCAGTTCGGCCGGAGTGGATGGCAACCATGCCTATGTGGGCGATTACGACGGACGGTTTTCGGCTGTGGACCTGCTTGGTCAGAAGGTGAGCTGGGTGTTTGAGAATAAGGAGGCCAACCTGCCCTTTATTGGGTCCCCTGCAATCTATGGCGATCATGTATTTATCGGGAACCGCGATAAATTTGTCTACTGCCTGAACAAAAAGAGTGGAAAGCTGGTCTGGAAGTATAACACAGGCGGAAGAGTCGACGCTTCACCGGTGGTGGTTGGAAAATGGGTACTCGTTGCCAGCATGCGGGGCGATTTATTCCTGTTCGACAGGAAAACAGGAAAGCTTGACTGGACCTATGAATTGGGTACCGCGGTTCACTCCAACCCTGCTGTAGTCAACCAGCGGTTCTATGTGGCAGGTGACGATGGCCGTGTATATTGTTTTGGAAAGAAATAGAAAGGATTAATATGAAGATTATGCACATTATCCCCGGTTCGGGGGGAAGTTTTTACTGCGGGAACTGTCTGCGCGATGCCAAGTATGTGGAGGCGATGAGGAAATCGGATCACATGGTGGTTAAGTTACCCATGTACCTGCCATTGTTTGCCGATGAGCACGACCTGAGCAGGGAGATCCCTGTCTTTTACGGGGCCATCAGCATCTACCTGAAGCAGTTGTTTCCCATTTTCAGGAAGGCGCCGGCGTGGGTCGAAAGAGCGCTGAATTCAAAACCAATGCTCAAGCTGGCCTCCAAATTTGCGGGTTCCACCAGGGCCAAGGGACTGGAAGAGATGACAATCTCTATGTTGCTGGGCGAGGAGGGACAGCAGAAGGATGAACTGCAACGGATGGTGGATTGGATAGTAGAGAACTGTTCGCCCGATGTGATCCATCTCTCCAATGCTCTCTTGCTTGGACTGTCACAACAGCTGGGAGAACGGCTCAATGTACCGGTGATCTGCTCGCTACAGGACGAAGATGTATGGGTCGATGTGATGAAACCTTCAGCGCGTGACAGTGTGTGGAAACTGATGTCGAAAAAGGCAGAATATGTCTCTTCTTTTATTTCGGTAAGCGACTTCTATGCCGGGGTGATGAAGGAGAAGATGGAGATCCCTGAGCATAAACTGGTAAGCGTTCACATTGGGGTGGATCCGGCCGACTATACCTTTATACCGGTTTCGGAGAAGAAACGCAACATCGGGTATGTCTCCCGCATGAGTTACGGAAACGGGCTGGATATTCTGATCGATGCCTTCATCCTGCTGAAAAAGAAGGAGGAGTTCAACGATGTGGGACTGGTACTGACGGGGGGTTCCACCGGCGATGACCGGAAATACCTCTCGGATATCAAGCACCGGATCAGGGAGCACGGACTGCACCACCAGGTGGAGTTTCACGAAGATTTCGAGGAGGAGGGACTCAAAGAGTATTTCAAAAAAGTATCGATGGTATCGGTGCCTGTCCGCAATGGGGAGGCTTTCGGGATCTACCTGCTTGAGTGCATGGCTTCCGGCGTACCGGTGGTGCAGCCCGCATTGGGTGCATTCCCCGAGATCATCGATCTGACACGAGGAGGAACCATCTACAAAGAGAACACTCCGGAAGCCCTGGCCGAAGCGCTGGAGAAGCTGTTAACGAACCAGGAGGAACTGGACCGATTGAGCAGGGAAGGGAAAGAGGGTGCAGACAAGCATTTTCACATCGATATACAGGCCGAAAGGATGGTGAAAATTTACGAAAACGCTATCGGGAAAGTGGTCCCGGAGCCGGTCGAAAAATAAATACGCTGACTATGTTACTTACACTCAATGGCATCAGCAAAGGGTTTGGCACAAAGTCCGACTCTACCTATCGTTCTGTGCTGGAGGATCTTTCCCTGGAGGTGAGAGAGGGGGAACGCATTGCCATCCTCGGACCGTCCGGATCGGGCAAGACCACCTTACTGAACCTGATCGGGGGACTCGATTACCCCGACAAAGGTGAGGTAGAGTTCCGCGGGCAGGATATTACAAGACTCTCCAATGTTGAGATGGACCGTTACCGCAACCAGGAGATAGGTTTTGTGTTTCAGTTCCACCACCTGCTTCCCCAGTGTACCCTGCTGGAAAATGTGCTGGTCCCCACACTGATCAACACGGAGAAATCAGAACGTGCAGAGAAACAGGAACGCGCCAGATCTCTTATGAAGAGGGTGGGGATCTGGGAGTACCGAAGCAAGTTACCCGGGAAACTTTCAGGCGGAGAGTGCCAGCGTGCCGCGGTGGTGAGGGCCATGATCAATTCCCCTTCCATCCTCCTGGCCGATGAACCCACCGGGGCCCTGGATAAGGAGAATGTGGAGGTGATGGCCGACCTGTTAATGGAGTTGAACAAGGAAGATGGCCTGACCCTGCTGGTGGTTACCCATTCCATAGACCTGGCCAGACGAATGGGCAAGACCCTGGAATTTAAAAACGGTAAACTGGAGCAGATCTGACCACCAGCGCGCTATACTTTTTTGTAAATTTGATAAAGCCACTATTATGGATACATCTGAACTGAAACTGAGAATTTTCCGGGAAATAGATTCTCTGGAGCATGGCAAACTTCAGGAAGTTTATGGCTATCTGCAGAATATTGTCCGGGGCGCAAAGGAATTAGGAGAATGGGAGAGTCTTTCTACTGCTCAAAAAGGGGGTATACAGGAGGCCATAACTGAGCTGGAAGAAGGTAAAGGGTTAGTCAATGAAGAGGTAATTACAAAGTACCGAAAGAAATACTCAGATGACTAAAAGGATCATCTGGTCTCCAAAATCTGAGAGGGATCTCGAA
>JAGLPR010000024.1 GCA_023137255.1 Bacteroidales bacterium
AGTTAGCCCCGACAAAGATGATTCGTTTGTCATCCGGAACATTGGCTAAGGCATCCTGATCCTGATCAAATACCACAAGCCTGCCATTTTTCCCCAACTTTTTAAGAACTTCGAGAGAGTGACCCCCTCCTCCAAAGGTCAGGTCTACATAGCTGCCCTTTGGTTTGATGTATAGTCCGTCAATGCTTTCATGCAGCAATACTGGCTTATGATAGCCCATTATTTTTCCGGTTCATCAAATGATCCACCCAATATTTTCTCTGCCATGGCTGCAAAATCATCATCAGCCACACTGACTTTGCCATACTTATCTGAAGCCCAAATTTCAATTTTTCCGGATTGTCCCGCCAGCACTACTTCACCGCCGATCCCTGCATACTCCATCAACCTTTTGGGCAAGAGCATCCTGTTGTTGGCATCGAGTGACACTTCAGCGGTTCCTGAAAAAAACATCCTCAGGAAACGTGCGTGTTCCTTGTTATAGGGATTGGTCCTCGATCGAATAATTTTGTTCTGCCTCTCCCATTCCTCCATGGGATACATGATCAGGCAGTTTTCAAACAGATCCCGCTTCAACACAAACCCATCCTGAAGGACCTCCCTGCTCTGCTTTTTAAATGCAGCGGGAAAGGAAAGTCTTCCTTTAGAATCAAGCCTGACCGTATAGTCTCCAATAAACGTAATCATAGGGCTTTCACGGGTTTGAGCGTAAAAATAGCACTTTTCTACCACTTTGTACCATTTTGTCCCACATTTTCCCACTTTGTTAATAACTTATCTTTTAATACTTTTGTCTTTGTACTATGGCAGGGCAGTGCCAGAATTGATATTCAATGGACGAAGCAACTCATAAAAAGAATTTTAAACCCATCAATATCAGGAACTTATTCATGGATAAAAGCCCCAGACTGGCCCGCTGGATTCCAGGCTTCGTTTACAGGCTTTTGTCCCGCATGCTTCGGATCGATTTCTTTAACGACCCCATCCTTTACAACCATGGGTATAAGAAGGATGTGGATTTTGCCAGGGCCTCCATCGACGCCTTCAATGTGAGCCTGGAGCTAAAGGGGAAGGAACACCTGCCCCCGGAGGGGCGCTTTATCTTTGTGGCTAACCACTCCCTGGGAGGATTTGACGGAATGATGATTATCAGTGAGTTATCTCGAAACTTCCCCCGCCTGAAAGTACTGGTGAATGACCTGCTGTCCAATGTAAAAAACATGGACGGTATCTTTGTGCCCATCAACAAGCATGGGGCCCAGGCCGTGGATAATGTGCGCCGCATCAATGCCATTTTTGAGTCCGACGAACAGGTGATGACATTCCCGGCGGGACTGGTCTCCCGAAGAAAAAAAGGGGTAATCAGAGATAAACCTTGGCAAAAAAGCATCATTACCAAAGCAAAACAGACCAAAAGGGACATCATCCCCATCCATGTTTCCGGAAGGTGCTCCAGTTTCTTCTACAACCTGGCAAATGCCAGAAAGTTCCTGGGAATCAAGGCCAACCTGGAGATGTTTTTCCTTCCCAATGAGTCCTATAAGCACCGCAACAAACAATTCGTTATTACTTTTGGAAAGCCGATTCCATATCAGACCTTCGACAAGCGTTTTACCCCGGTCAAGTGGGCCTCACAGGTGCAGGATTATACCTACTCCCTGGTTGAAGACCCTGATGGTGAATTCAATTATCTAAACAAGCAATCCTGATACTCATGGCCATGAAAGATATTATACCCCCGGTTCCCCTGGAAGCCCTTAAGGACGAGTTGATCCCGGACAGGTTCATCAGGAAAACAAACAAAGGCGGGAACAAAATCTATATTATCAATGCTGAAAATTCTCCTAACACTATGCGTGAAATCGGGCGGCTCAGGGAGCTCTCTTTCCGCAATGCAGGCGGTGGAACCGGCCTGGAGTGTGATCTGGACGCATATGATACAGGAAAGAACTCCTATCAACAGCTGATTGTCTGGGATCCCGATGAAGAAGCGATACTGGGCGGCTACCGGTTCCATATCTGCGAGCCTAATAAATGTATCGTAAGAGGAGAGATAAAACTGGCCACCGCCAAGCTATTCGATTTTTCAGAACAGTTCATCAGCGAATACCTTCCAAACATGATCGAACTGGGTCGCTCTTTTGTACAACCCAAATACCAGTCCTCTGCCCTCAGGCGGAAGGGACTTTATGCCCTTGATAATCTTTGGGATGGACTCGGCGCCCTGGTGCTTGACTATCCCAACAAAAAATATATGTTCGGGAAAGTAACCATGTACCTGCACTAC
>JAGLPR010000240.1 GCA_023137255.1 Bacteroidales bacterium
CGAAGTGGCTGTAAGATTTCTTGATCTGATAGAGCATTTATTGGAACAGATATCTTTTAATCCCCGACAATTTCCATTAATTCACAAGAAACTTAATATTCGAAAGTGTTATTACAAAGCACAATACATTGTATTATCGAAATATGCGCAGTCATATAGAATTGCTTAGGATTTATCCTACCAGACAAGATCCGGAGAAATTGAAATTTTAATTTGCACAGCCACATGACCGTTCTCAGGTTCATAAAAAACAACCTTATTTTCTATGCCAGGAAGAACCTGCTCCTGGCCCTTGGGATCGCCATCAGTGGTGCGGTGCTGACAGGTGCCCTGGTGGTGGGCGATTCGGTAAAATACAGCCTGAACCAGATTGTGGAGCATCGGCTGGGCAACATCACCCACGTGCTAAAAGCGGGCGACCGCTACTTTACCCGGGAGCTGTCCGAAAAGGTAAGAAACCAGCTTCAGATCCCTGTCTCCTCCATGCTGCTCCAGGAAGGAAGTGCCACCGCAGATGGCGGACAGAGGCGACTGAACCACATCCAGGTGTTGGGCGTGGACCCAAACTTTGATGCGCTGGCAGGAGTAGAGAATTATTATAGCGAATTGTCGGGCGATACAGTGATCATCAGCCGCAACCTGGCCAACAGGCTCAGTGTGGGGGTGGGTGACGAAATTCTTCTAAGGATACAGAAGGCGAGCCTGATCCCGCTGAATGCACCCTTTGTTTCCGATGCCGAAAGTGTGGTTGCCCTCAGGGCCACTGTGAGGGCCGTTGCGGAGGACCAGGAGCTGGGACGCTTCAACCTGAAGGTCTCCCAGACCGCCCCGTTCAATGTATTTATCTCCCTCTCCAGGCTCGAAGAGCTGATGGATTTCTCGGGCCGCATCAACGTGATGCTGCTTGGTGGGGATGACCGGACCACCACCGGGCAGATGTGGCAGGTGGTGGGGGAACACTTCACAGCTACCGATGCCGGACTGAAACTGAACCTGGTGGAGGAGCTTCAACAGATTCAGGTCACCAGCGACCGGGTATTTATCGACGATGTATTGTCGGTCCCCCTCCATGAGGCAGCTGAAAACAGTGAAGGGATCCTTACCTATTTTGTGAACCAGGTGACTTTCGGTACAGCTGCTACTCCTTACTCATTTGTCTCCACCGTACCGGATTTCTGGCTGAAACCCGGCGAAATCTTTATCAACCAGTGGATGGCCGAAGATCTCTCCGCCGGAGTGGGAGACACCATACAGCTCAGCTATTTCGTGGTGGGTCCGCTTCGTGAACTGACCGATACCACCGCTACTTTCGTGGTTAAATCCATTGTCCGCATGGATGGGAGGTTCGGCGACGGACACCTGATGCCCGATCTGCCTGGTTTGTCCGATGCCGGAAATTGCCGCGACTGGGATACCGGGGTGCCCATCTCTCTGGAGAGTATCCGTGACAAAGACGAAGATTACTGGGACGAGCATGGCGGAATCCCAAAGGCTTTTATCTCCCTCTCAAATGCAGAAAAACTGTGGAAGAACCGTTTTGGGACCTATACGGCATTCAGGTATCCTGTTTTTAGTGAAGATCAGGGAGTGAACCAGGATGCAGGGCCTGGGCAAGATCAAGAGGTGCTTGCATCACTCACCCTTGCTGACCTGGAAGAGTCGCTGGCGGGATCCATCGATCCGGCCATGCTTGGTTTCACCCTGGAGGCCACCCGGTCGAAGGGATTCGAGGCGGCAGGGAGCGGGGTAGACTTTAGCCAGTTGTTTGGCGGACTCAGCTTCTTCCTGCTGGTGGCAGGGATCCTGTTGAGTGTGCTCTTGTTCCTGCTGAACCTGGAGAGTCGCAGCGAGCAGCTTAAAACACTTGTGGTGATGGGGATACCGGTAAGGACCATTCGCCGGATCATGCTTGTGGAAAGCATGACGGTAGCGCTGGTGGGATCGCTGGCCGGATTGCTGCTGGCCATTTTCTACAACCGGCTGGTATTTATCGCCCTGAACGGAGTATGGAGCAATGTGGTGCGCACCGAAATGATGCACCTCGATATCAATCTTTCCACCCTGGCCACCGGCTTGCTGCTAACTCTGGTCATTGCTTTCCTGGGAATCTGGTTTCCTTTGAATCGCAGGTTGAAACGACAGTTTGGCGCACATAAAAAACAGGGGACAGAGAGAAGGAGCCGGAAGGTAACAGTCTGGCGAAACGTTACAGCGGCGGTTTGTGTTGTTACCGGTCTGTCATCCATCGCCCTGGTGGCCACCCAGCTGATCAGGATGGAAGTAGTCAATGTTCCGGTATTCTTTGCAGCCGGCGGACTCCTGCTGGTATCGGCCATATCCTTTTTCCACTGGTACCTGTCGCGATCAGGATCCGGGAAAGAGGTGACATTCGACCTCCAGGTTTTGAGCAGAAAAAATGCAAAAAGGAACCTGGTCCGGAGCATGAGCATTGTGATTCTTTTCGCCATCGGCGCTTTCCTGGTCATCTCCACCGGAAGCAACCGGAAGGACCTTTACGCCAATGCGGAAGAGCGCAGCAGCGGGACCGGTGGATTTCTTTACTATGCCGAATCGACCGCACCTGTACTCAGGCAGCTCAACGACCCGGAAGTCCGCTATGAATACAGTCTGGGCGAGGATTACTCGTTTGTTCAGCTGCGGAAGGCAGACGGAGATGATGCCAGCTGCCTGAACCTGAATAAGATCGTCAATCCGCAGGTTCTGGGAGTCGATCCGGCCCAGCTGGATGGCAGGTACTCATTTGTGACCCGCACTCCCTACCTGGATGAGGCGCATCCATGGAAGTCGCTGCAACAGGAGTTGTCGGGCGGACTGATCCCGGCCATTGCCGATGAGACGGTGATTAAGTGGGGACTGGGACTGACAGTAGGCGATACACTGCATTATACCAACTCCAACGGGGGGAGCATGGATCTGCTGTTGATTGGCGGACTGGCTCCATCGGTGTTCCAGGGCAATGTGATCATAGCCGATGAAAGGTTCCTGGAGCAGTTCCCAGAGAGCAGCGGAACCCATGTTTTCCTGGTGGAGGGCGCCATTTCTGATACAGCCATGATCCGCTCCGAGCTTGTCCGGGGAATGCGCGACCTGGGATGGGACATGCAGTTAACAGCCTCACGACTGGCCGAATTTAATTCGGTCACCAATGCCTACCTCTCCATTTTCCTGGCACTTGGTGCCCTGGGACTGCTGGTGGGGACCTTCGGATTGGTGGTGGTGCTTTGGCGAAGCATCATGGAAAGAAAGCAGGAGATCGCCCTGTTGAAAGCGGTGGGGTATCAGCGTAAGCAGATCCGGAGCCTGGTGGTGCGGGAGTATATGATCCTGCTTCTGACGGGTATTGGCACCGGTTTTGTCACGGCCATTGTAGCCACACTGCCCTCCCTGCTGAATGCCCATACTGGCACCTCATTCACCTCCATCCTCGTCTGGCTTCTGGTCCTCGTGGTGAACGGCTGGTTCTGGATTCAGCTGGTCACCCGATCGGCACTAAACAACGACTCCATCTATTCGGCACTCAGAAACGATTAATTCTGAATTCCTTACATTGGGAAGATGAATCAGCTTCGGGCAGATAGCATTGAGGCCTGGAAGGATTGGCTGAAAAAGCACCACAACACCGAAGAGGTGGTGTGGCTGGTCTTTCGGAAAAAGGGTATAGGAATGAGAAAGGGTTCCGGAAAAGACACTCCAAAAGTACCCTTTACTTACCAGGAGGCCCTGGATGAAGCTCTCTGTATGGGGTGGGTCGACAGCTTGCTGAAAACCATTGATGAGAAAGAGTACATGCGTAAATTCACTCCGCGCTTACCCACCAGTACCTGGTCAGAAAACAACAAAAAACGGGTCGAGGGGCTGATCCTTCAAGGCAGGATGATGCTTCCTGGGATGAAGGCTATTGAGGTGGCCCGGGAGAACGGTATGTGGGATAAGGGTGTGAAACTGCCCGATGTGGATGACTCGTTTCCGGGAGCTTTGTTGAGTGCGTTTCAGGGGAATCCCACCGCGAGGGACCACTATTTCGGGATGGCACTTTCCGCTCAGAAACAGTTTAATATCTGGATCAATATGGCCAAAAGGCCCGAGACGGTCCGGAAGCGGGTCGATGAGTCGGTCCGTCTTCTGAAGAAAGGGGAGGAGTTGGGACTCAAGTAGTGCCTGATGGAACAAAGCCTGGTAAAGAAATTTATATGGAAGGACAGGATAAAAAGGTGATGATTGTAGGTGGTACCGGATTGCTGGGCTACCATGCCGCACTGGAGTTCCTTAAACGGGGATACCGGGTGACCGCACTGGCTTTGGAGGATTTGGACCTGAAGGGTTGGTACCCGAAAGAAATTGAAGTGGTACACGGGGATGTTTTTACTATGCCCCCCGATCAACTGGTGAAACTGATGAAGGGACATTATGCCATGGTTTATGCCATGGGTCCCGACGACCGCTCGGTTCCCGATGCACCTGCCTCTCTCTATTTCAGGGAGAAACTTGTGGACACCTCGGCCAGGGTATTTGATGCGGCGCGCAGGGCAGACATTAAACGCTCCGTACTTCTGGGATCCTATTTTCACCATTTCCACAGGAAAATGCCCCACCTGGGACTGGCCGCCAGGCACCCCTACATCATGGCGAGGATCGAACAGGAGATCGCCGTGCTGGATGCAGTAGGCAGAGGCATGGATGTAATGATCCTCGAGCTGCCCTACATCTTTGGCACCATGCCCAACCGCGTTCCGCTCTGGAAAGAGGTCTTCTTTGACCGCCTGTTGAAGATGAACCCGGTGCTGTATCCCGATGGAGGTTCCTCCATGATCTGCGCAACGAATGTGGCCGAAGCCATTGCAGGGGCTGTTTCAAAAGGGTTACATGCACACAGGTATGCCATCGGGGATCAGAACCTGAGATGGAAAGAGATGTTTGCCATTATGTTCGGTGCCATCGGGGTTCGACGAAGATTTATCCATGTTCCATACTGGATGGCCGCCATTGCAGGAAGTTTTATGATGTTCCGTGAGCGAAGAAGGTCCAGGGAGCCGGGACTGAACCTTACTTATATCTTCAGGGATGTGATCAGCCGCGATTTCTTCCTGGAGACGGCTCAATCGGCCGCCCTCCTTGGTTATGGCTCCTGCGATGTAAAGGCAGCTATTGCAGAAACAGCCAGGGCCTGTTTCCCTTCAGGATATAAGTCGAAAGCTGAAAGGTAAAAGCTGAAAGTATGAGTGAGCGAAAAGAGGTGGTGTTGCTGACAGGAGCATCGGGGTCCATGGGCTTTGAGACTTTCAAACTGCTCTGGGAGAAGCGCGACCGGTACGACATTGTGCTGTTTCTGCGGCCCTCCAGGAAGAATAAGAAGCGGTTCAGGAAGTATGAAAGAGAGATTACTGAAGGGACCGGTGTCAGAATTGTGTGGGGTGATGCGCTCAACCGCGACGATGTGGTAGAGGCGTGCCGGGGCATCGACTGGTGCCTTCATCATATGGCGCTGATCTCCCCGGCGGCGGACCGAAACCCGGAGATGGCCGAAAAGGTGAATGCCCGGGGCACCCGGTACCTGGTGGAGGCCATCGAGGAGCAGGATCCGGAACACATCCGGCTGGTCAATGTGGGAACCGTGGCTGAATACGGGAGCAGACTGGCGCCGATTCATGTGGCACGCACAGGCGACCCGGTGATTCCCAGCGTATATGACCACTATGCCATCAGCAAGATCAGGGGCGAACTGACTGTGATGCAGTCGCTTATCAAACACCGGGTCTCGTTCAGGCAGACCTTTATCATGATCCCCAACCTCTTTTCGCTGATGGATCCCATCATGTTCCACCAGCCCATCAACTCCTTTATGGA
>JAGLPR010000241.1 GCA_023137255.1 Bacteroidales bacterium
CAGCCAGGATGGAGTGCACACAGGGAGAGAGCGATGACTCGTGGACTGTGCGCGGCTCATAAAAATCAAAATTCCGCTCCATGGTCTCCCGGTCAAACTCCTCCTCAAAAACAAAAACTCCCTGGAGCACATCGGCCTGTTTGATAAAGCAGGAACGCAATATGCGGTCCCACGACCAGTACTGATTGATGGGCCGCTCCGCAGGATCCAGGTCCTCAGCCATCCTCTGCTCCTTATCCATAAAACCATCCTGCTGCAGGAACACCCCGCTCTTCTCCTCCATTGGAAAATGGAGTTTTTCCACTATATCACGCCATGCTGCCTGCTCCTCTTTAGGATCAAATCTTGTTTTGCCGATAATGGTGTCAAAAGCGGAGCTGTCTGTCGCCTTCACATGCTGCAATGCCTCCAGGGTATACGACAGTGTCCATGCTGCCATTTTGTTGGTATACCAGTTGTTGTTCACATTGTTCTCATACTCGTTGGGTCCGGTTACCCCCAGCATCACATACTTTTTCTTCTCTTCTGACCAGGTAATGCGCTGCCGCCAGAATCGCGAAATTCCCATTAGCACCTCCAGTCCGTACTCAGCCAGGTAATCCTTATCCCCTGTATAGCGGATGTAGTTATAGATGGCATAGGCAATGGCCCCGTTACGGTGAATCTCCTCGAAAGTGATCTCCCACTCGTTGTGACACTCCTCCCCGTTCATGGTCACCATGGGGTAGAGGGCCGCTCCGCTGGAAAAACCCAGTTTTTCAGCATTCTCGATGGCCCTCGCCAGGTGCTTGTACCTGTATATAAGCAAGTTTCTTGACACCTCTTCCCTGGCGGTACTCAGGTAGAAGGGGATCATATACGCTTCGGTGTCCCAATAGGTGCTTCCTCCATACTTTTCTCCTGTGAAGCCTTTGGGACCAATGTTCAGTCGCTCATCTTTTCCGGTATAGGTCTGGTTCAGCTGGAAGATATTGAACCGGATGCCCTGCTGTGCCGAGGTATCACCCTCAATCACTATATCGGAATGGGCCCACTTCTCATCCCATACTTTCACATGCTCATCAAACAATCCATTAAAACCGGCAGCCATTGCACCCGCCAGGACTTTGACTGATTCGATGACCATCTCTTCGGGCTCGTGATTCATGGAGGTGAGTACCGATACAAATTTATAGAGGATCACCTCTTCCCCCTGGCCAAGTTCAAGGGTAACCCGGTTGGATACGAAATCCTCCTTCTGGACCACCTCCTGCAGAGTCTCCACATGCGATCCGTTCAGCTCCACCATATGCCCCATGGCCATGCACGACACAAAACCGGTTTTCCGTGTACGGGCCATCAGATAAGCCGATCCCGGCACCGCTTTAGAAACCTCCATCTCCCAGAACTTTTCATCGTAGTTGGAATCCTGGTTCACCACATTTCCATCGATGTAAGGGGTAAAGGAGACCTGTCCGGAAAAATCGACCGAACGGATGGCGTACCTGATGGCTCCAATCTCATCGCGCTTCATGCTAAGGAATCTTCGCACCGCAATTTCCAGACGGTTTTCACCTTTATATATTGCAAAAGTGCGTTCCAGGTAGCCCTGCCTCATGTTCAGTTCCCGCCTGAACTCCACCGGTTTCGTAGTATGAAGGTCCAGGGCCTCTCCACCGATCTCCACATCAATCCCTGTCCAGTTGGGCGCATTGAGCACTTTGGCAAAGTACTCGGGGTAGCCGTTCTTCCACCATCCCACCCGGGTCTTGTCGGGATAGTACACCCCGGCCAGGTAAGTTCCCTGTAAAGTGTCGCCCGAATAGCGCTCCTCGAAGTTGGCACGCTGACCCATCCTGCCATTGCCCAGGCTAAAGATACTTTCCGAAGCCTCCTGCATGTCCGGATTAAATCCCTCTTCGATAATGCTCCACGGATCTGCTTTGTAATACCCTTTCATCTGTATGGCAATGAATTATTTATCGTATTGATCTTTCACAAACATAATCAGTACTGCGGCCACCACCATGGAGATCCCTCCGGTAAGCAGGGCGTAGATGCTGTCTCCGCCAAAAAGTGATTTCACCATAAACCCCAGGATGGTCGCTGCCAGGATCTGCGGGATCACAATAAAGAAGTTGAAGATGCCCATATAGACCCCCATCTTATGAGAGGGAAGCGACCCGGTAAGGATGGCATAGGGCATGGCCAGGATACTTGCCCAGGCAAGGCCGATCCCTATCATGGAAAAGATCATATGCTGGGGATTGTTCAGGATCATGATGGAGGCAAGGCCCACTCCTCCAACTACCAGTGCAATGGCATGGGTGATCTTGCGATTGGTGAGCCTGGCCAGGAATGGCAGCAGTACCAATCCGAAAGCTGCAGCAAACAGGTTGTACCATCCGAACATGCCGCTCACCAGATTGGCCCCTTCATTATATGCCTCCGTAGTTGTGTCGACCGTATGGTACATAGTCTGGGTCACCGCCGGGGTGGTGTAAATCCACATGCTGAACAGAGCAAACCAGGAGAAGAATTGAACAATGGCCAGCTGCTTCATGGTAAGTGGCATGCGATATAGGTCGGTGATAATGCTTACCAGTCCGTTTTTCTCTTTGTTTCCGTGAATCATTGCTGCACATATCAGTTGCAGGATCCCGAATATTCCCAGGCCGCCGGCCAGGATATAGAGCTCCTTCTCAAATTTAAAATAGAAAACTGGCAAGGCAAATATCAATCCCACCACGGTCCAGATGATACCCCTTCGCATATACTTCTTAACGGGTTCGGGGGTGTCATCATACGATTTTTGGTCTTTCCCCGATTCCTCGGCAAAGCTTTGAAGCTCTTCCGGCGAGTACTCCTTGGTACGGAATACGGTCCACAACACAGCCAGCAGGAATACCCCTCCTCCCAGGTAGAACGAGAGCCTGACTGTCATGGGGATCTCTCCCTCGGGGGCCGTATTGGAAATATTAAACCACTCCGAAAGCGCATAGGGAAGCCAGGAGGCTACAAATGCACCGATGCCAATGAAAAAACTTTGCATGGTAAATCCCTTGGTCCGCTGTTCATCGGGAAGCATATCGCCCACAAAAGCACGAAAAGGTTCCATGGTGATGTTGATGGAGGCATCCATGATCCAGAGCATCCCAACTGCGATCCATAAACCCGGGGAATTGGGCATCAGGAACAGGGCAATGGAGGCCATGATGGCTCCCACCAGGAAAAAGGGACGCCGTCGCCCCAATCTGCCCCAGGTTTTATCACTCATGTACCCTACAATAGGCTGAATAATCAATCCTGTAACTGGAGCAGCAATCCAGAGGATGGGAATCTGGTCAATATCTGCACCCAGGGTCTGGAAGATCCGGCTTACATTTCCGTTCTGAAGGGCAAATCCGAACTGGATCCCGAGGAATCCAAAACTCATGTTCCATATCTGCCAGAAGCTCAATTTTGGTTTTTTTGCCATTGGGTAGTCTGTTGATGTGAGAGATCTAAAGTATTAAAAACCACAAAAAAATAGTTATTTTGACAGAGAAAATAAGAAGCCTTTTACAAGCTGCATATGAATTTGCCCTTCCACTTTCTGATCGCTACTCTGTTCTGTTTGGTCTCAGCCGGCCTGGGTGCCCAGATCGTCACCACAGAACCGGACCTGCCCACTGCCGGACAATCTGTAACCATCTACTACGATGCCACCGAAGGAACTGCTGGTTTGAAAGATTATACCGGAGATGTATATGCCCATACCGGTGTGCTAACCAGCAAAAGCACCGATAACAGCGACTGGAGGTATGTAAAAACCAACTGGGGAGAAAACACAGCTGAAACCAAAATGACCCGGGAGTCGGCTAACTACTACTCCCTGGTAATCGGCCCCTCCGTCAGGGAGTATTACGGTGTGGCTGCAGATGAGACCATCACCCATATGGCTTTTGTATTCCGAAGTTCCGACTCCAGCAGAGAAGGAAAAGACGATGGCGGGAACGATATTTTTGTGGAGGTGTTTAAAGATGAATTCACTGTTTCCATTCTCACCCCGGACAACAACATGGTGGTAAATCCCGGTGAATCCATCGCATTTGAAGCTGCTTCAAACAGTACATCTTTGTTATCTCTTTATGACAACGGATCACTGATTAAATCTGTTTCCGGGACCAACCTGACCCATTCATTCTCCTATACCTCTGCCGGAGATCACTGGATCAGGGTCACCGGTACATCGGGCACCGATACATCCTCCGACTCCCTGTTTATACATGTACTGGGTACTCAGACCGAAGTTCCGGTGCCTGCAGGGCTGAAAGACGGCATCAATTATGTGGACGACCATTCGGTTCAACTGATTCTTCATGCCCCGGGCAAAGCGCATGTTTTTGCCATCGGTGATTTCAACAGCTGGACACCCGATTCCGAAGCCAGGATGACCAAAGATGGGGAGAGGTTCTGGATCACTCTCGACAACCTGGAGGCAAGCAAAGAGTATGCCTTCCAGTACCTGGTGGATGGTTTGTTGTTTATTGCGGATCCTTATAGTGAAAAGGTGCTCGATCCGTGGAACGATAAATGGATCGCCGAAGCTACCTATCCCGGGTTAAAACCGTATCCGTCGGAGTTTGCCGCAGGCATTGTTGGGATATTTCAAACCGGACAGCCCGGTTTCACCTGGGACGATTCCGGCTTTCTGCCTCCTGAACAGGAAGATCTTGTTATCTATGAACTGCTTTTAAGAGATTTTATTGAAGCACACGACTGGCTTACCCTGACCGATACGCTGGACTATTTTTCCAACCTGGGAATCAATGCCATCGAACTGATGCCGGTAAATGAATTTGAAGGCAATGAGAGCTGGGGATACAATCCTTCCTTTTACTTTGCGGCTGACAAATACTATGGTCCTGCCGATGATCTGAAAGCTTTTATCGATGCCTGCCATTCCAGGGGAATCGCAGTGATCATTGATATGGTTCTGAATCACTCTTATGGCCAGTCGCCTTTGGTCCAGCTCTACTTTGACAACAGCTCCGGAAAGGTGACTGCGGATAATCCATGGTACAATGTGGATTCCCCCAATCCTGTTTACTCCTGGGGATTTGATTTCAATCATGAAAGCCAGGCAACCAAAGATTTTGTGGACAGGGTGAACCGGTACTGGATGGAAGAGTTTCATGTGGATGGATTCCGGTTCGATTTTACCAAAGGTTTTACCAATACACCCGGTGACGGAAACGGATACGATGCTCCCCGGATCGCCATCCTGAGCCGCATGGCCAACGAGATCTGGACCGTCAATGAAAATGCATTTATAATCCTTGAGCACCTTACCGTGAACCAGGAAGAGTATGAACTCTCCCTGTATGGATTGATGTTGTGGGGAAACCTGAATTACAACTATAGTGAAGCTGCCATGGCTTATCACGACCTGGATAAATCCGATTTCAGCGGGATATCATATCTCGAAAGGGGATGGAGCGTGCCGGCACTGGTGGGTTATATGGAGAGTCATGACGAAGAGCGTATCATGTACAAAAATAAAAACTTCGGAAACTCCTCGGGCGATTATGACATCCAGGACCATGTGACTGCCCTTGGGAGAATGGAGCTGGCGGGTGCTTTCTTCTTTCCCGTTCCCGGACCCAAGATGAT